>DASTOZ010000479.1:0-4060 GCA_035762365.1 Pyrinomonadaceae bacterium
ATCTTCTTTTGCGACGTCCTCTCTACCACGATCACGCAATGAATTCGCGTGAAGTCTTCGCGAACTTCCTCGAACCGCTCTGTCACAACCGCCGTCACGTAAGGAATCTCGTCACCCGTAGTGCGCAGCACTTTCTCGCGCACGATCTCCGCCACCAGCACGCGCAATGACTGGTCCGTCAACTCGTCTTCCGAAAAGATAGGCTCACCTTCCGGCAGATGGCGCAACACGCTGTCGAGCAACACGTCAGTCATCTCGTCTTTCAATGCCGAGATTGGAATGATCTCGCGCCAGTCGTACTGATTCCGATACCAGTCGATCAGCGGCAGCAGCGCCGACTTGTCTTCGAGTTTGTCGATCTTGTTGAGCAGCAACAGCGCGGGTTTTTCGGAACGCTGGACGAGGTCGAGGACGAAACGATCGCCGTTGCCGGTCGATGCTGAGGCATCGCGAATCAGTGCGACAAGATCGACGCCGAGCAAGGCGTTCTGGACCGCGACCATCATGCGGCGGTTCAGTTCGTAACCCGGTTGATGAACGCCAGGCGTGTCGACGAACACGGCCTGGCCAGTAGGTCTTGTGATGATGCCCTGGATGCGGAAGCGCGTGGTTTGCGGTTTGTCGGAGACGGCGGCGATCTTCTGCCCGACCATGCGATTCAGCAGAGTTGACTTACCCGCATTTGGCCGCCCGATTAAGGCGACGTATCCACTGTGTACTTCGTTCTTTGTACTTTGTGCTTTGTGCTCGCTGCTTTCCATCATGACCTTGGGTTAGGGTAACAAAAGTACAAAGTTCCAAGTACAAAGTTCACGGCCGTTGGCCGATCAACTTTTCTCCGCAAAGATTTGCACCAGATGGACCAACATCTCAGTCGACTTTTCCAGTCCGCGTTTGGAATTAAACTCCAGCTTGCCATGAAAGTTCGATCCACCGGTAAACAAGTTCGGCGTCGGCAAACCCTGGAACGTCAGTCGCGCGCCGTCAGTACCACCGCGAATCGGTAACATGAATGGCTTCACGCCTGCGCGACGCGAGGCTTCCATCGCATTGTTGACCAGCTCGGGATGGTTCTTCAGCTCTTCCTTCATGTTCTTGTAGTCTTCTTTGACGTCGATCGTGATCTTCACCTGCGGAAACTTCGCCGCGGTTTGCGTCACCATATCGCGCAGCATCTTCTCTTTCGCCTCGAGTCCGCTGACGTCGAAATCGCGCAAAAGGATCTTCAGATCCGACTTCTCGACGTCGATCACGCCCGCGTACGGATGAACAAACCCGACGCGCTTTTCGGTCGTTTCCGGCAACATGTCTTTCGGAAAGCGGCTGACGTAATCGGCGAGCGCGTACATCGCATTGACCATGATCCCTTTCGCTGTTCCCGGATGCGTGCTCTTGCCCTGAAACGTCACGGTTGCCGTGCGCGCACTCCACGTTTCATCGCTGATCTCGCCGAGTTCGCCGCCGTCGACAGTGTAGGCCACTTTGGCCCCAAACCCAGCGATGTCGAACTTCTCGATTCCTCCTCCGACCTCTTCGTCGGGCGTGAACGCGATCGCGATGCCGCCATGTTTGAGTTGCGGGTTCTGACGCAGCGTGTCGATCATCGTCATGATCTCGGCGACGCCGGCTTTGTCATCGGAACCGAGCAACGTCGTGCCGTCGGCAGTGATGATGTCGTCGCCGATCAAATGTTTGAGCTCGGGGTTCTTGTCGGGCGTGATCACCTGCGTCGGATCCTTTGGCAGCACGATGTTCCCGCCCTGGTAGTTTTTGTGAATGATGGCGTTGACGTTCTCGCCTGACACCGCGGGCGACGTGTCCATGTGCGCGATCAAACCGACGACCGGCACTTTCGAATTGTCTGGCAAGTTACCCGGGACCATCGCGTAAACGATCCCAAACTCGCTGACGCGAACGTTCTGCGCGCCGAGTGCAGTCAGTTCTTTCGCGAGCAGGTTTGCGAGATTGAGCTGCTTGCGCGTGCTGGGCACGGTGTTTTGATCTTCTGCCGACTGTGTATCGATCTTCACGTACCGAAGAAACCGGTCCATCGCGGATTCAGTCGGCGGCTTTAGTTGAGCCTGGGCGGAACCGACGGAGATAAGGAGCAGACACAGGGCAGTAGCGGCGATTGATCTCATTCGAACTTCGATACCTTTCTTTAAGCGTGAATTACACGGGGAGTTTGTTCAAGTCGTCGAGGGCTTGCTGTAGTTCGTTGCGTTTTGCAGCGAGGAGGTTGTCGTCTGCATCGGCCGGGACGTAGATCGGCGACGCAACGTAAACATGCGCGCGCGTGAATGGCTTCGGAATTTGAAACTTGTCCCAACTCGGCGTCGTCCAGTAACGGTCCAGTGCCATCGTCACCGGAAGTATCGGATTTCCCGACTTTTTCGCCAGCAACACGGCGCCCATTTTCGCAACGTAGCGCGGACCTTTCGGACCGTCGATCGTAAACGCCGTCGTGCAACCCGCGCGCATGAGCCGCACCATTTCGACGATCGCCCCAACGCCGCCGCGCGTGCTCGATCCGCGCACCGCGCCGTAACCGAAACGCTGAATAAACCGCGCGATGTACTCGCCGTCAAAACTGCGCGACGTCATCACCACGATGCGACGCTTGCGCCACCAGTACGTCGTTAGAAAAATACGGTCGTGCCAGAAGACGTAGATCGGAAGGCCGCCATTCGCCTCGGCTTTCTCGTGATTTTCCCAACCCGTCACTTCGAAACGTGCTGTCAGCCCGATCAGGCTGATCAGCGAATAAAAAACGAGGTCAGCCGCGCGAATTAAAAAGCGATCTTTGAACGAGTAGTCTGAAAGGTCGGCAAATTCGTAGGCGCGGTTACCTTGCATCACGGGCGGGCAGTATTTAACCACAGTTGCCATAGGTTTTAATAAATGGGTGGTTCACCCGGGGGCCGTGTTTTCCAGCGTTTATGCACCCACAGCCACTGACCCGGATGCTGCCGGATCTGGTCTTCGATGATGCGCGACAGGCGGGTGGTAAGGCAGCGAACGTCCGCTTCTTCGTCGCCGGTGATTTCAGGTTCGACCAACGGCGTAACAATCAACTGGAATTTCTTTGTTGCCTCGTTCCAGGGCGCGAAAACGGGAAGCAACGGCGCTTTCGTGCGCACGGCGAGTTTCGAGACTATGAAGCTCGTGGCCGCGGGGACGCCGAAGAAGTCGACGAAGATCGCCTCGTCGTCGAGCGTGTTGAGATCGAATAGCAAACCGAGCGGCGTCTCGCCCTGGCGCAGGATCTTGAGCATCGAGCGGGCGGCGGAGAGTTTGTCGAGAGTCTTGTTGCCGAAGCGCGTGCGGACACGGTCGACCATGTCTTCGATCCGTGGATTGTCGATGCGACGCACCAAAAATGTGAACGGATGTCCGAGAAATGAGAAGCCGAAGCTGGTTAGTTCCCACGCGCCGAGGTGTGCGGTCCACAGGATGATTCGCTGACCATACTTCTCGATGGCGGCGTCGAGATGCTCGAAACCGCTCGGTTCGATCATGTCGATCAGCTCTTGCTGCGAGCGAGTCGCAAACTGGCTGAACAGACCGAGTTCCCGTCCGAGGTTGTCGAAACACTCACGCACCAACTCGCTTCGTTCTGCTTCGGTTTTTTCCGGAAACGCCAGGCGGAGATTGATCCCGGCTGTGCGCTTGAGTTCCCCTGCCAGCAGGTAAAAGACCCGTCCCATCGACTTTCCGACAGCAATCGCCGCCGGCCCGGGCAACATTCCGAGACCGGTGAGGACGGACTTCGCCGCGGCATATTCCAAAAGCGTTTGCAGCTTTCCCGGTTTAGCCATGCGTAAACACGGATTGAAGAAATGACTGCGGATTAGGGCTACTCATGTGGACGAACAGGAGGCGTAGTGTAGCAGGATCTGATATATTTCGAACGCGCGGCGATAGGTTTTCGTACAGCCAATCGTCGGTTGTGCTCTCGCGGCAAGTTTCTCTCCTCGCACAACTCGGTTTTAGTTGGATAGGAGCTGGATGGAAAAACGCCGGATTCTCATCGTCGACAATAACGATGAGTTGCGTGTTC
>DASTOZ010000480.1:0-8051 GCA_035762365.1 Pyrinomonadaceae bacterium
CACGACGTCGATCGCATTTCGGGCGACGAACCTCGCCAGTTCATGCGCGCTCGGCACGTCGAGCGAGTTGCGCAACGGCAGCGTCTTGACATGCGCGCGATCGATTTTCAGGTGATCAATCAACGGCGAGTTTGGCCGCACGACTGCGTAGAGATCGTGACCGCGCGAGACGAGCGAGTTTGTGAGATCGGCAACGTGACGCTCGCCGCCGCCGAATGATGCCGCCGAACTGATCTGGAGAATTTTCAATTTGGTTTGCGTACGAAAGCGAAACAGCTGAACCGCCCGGTGTTTGATTTATCACCCCGTATCGTACGGCACATTGCTTGCCATTCGATGGCTGAATCGAAGACTGCTTGTTGGGGAGGATTGTATGACGACTAAGGCGAAATTGGTGACAGGACTTTTTAAGAGCAAAACAGCAGCCGAAGCGGCCGTTGACGCCATTATGAAACGCGGCTTCACGCGCGACGATATCAGCGTGCTCATGTCTGACGCGACGCGAAGCAAAGAGTTTGCACTGCAAACACGCACGCACGCGGCGGACGGATTGGGCATCGGCGCCGCAACCGGCGGTGCGGTTGGCGCGGTGATCGCGGCGATTGCGGCAGTCGGAACGACGTTGTTCCTGCCGGGTATCAACCTGGTTATTGCGGGTCCAATCGCGGCGGCGCTTGCGGGTGCCGGCGCGGGTGGCGCGACTGGCGGATTGATCGGCGCGTTGATTGGCGCGGGTATTCCGGAATACCGAGCGAAAGTTTACGAAGCCGGCATACGTGGCGGCGGCATTTTGATTGGTGTTGAAGCTCGCACGGATGACGAAGTGAAAGAGTTGGAAGATCTGCTTGATGAGTTAGGCGCGCAGAACGTCCGCACCGAGTAGATTGAGGACACGGATCACACAGAAGGTCTGTGTGATCCGTGTTCAGTTTAGTGCCCGATTGATTCGCCAACATCTTCAATAGCTTCGCCGACTTTGCGACGCGCTTTGCCGAAACCTTCGTTCACTTTGCCCGCGGCGTGATCGGCGTTGCCCTCTGCCTCGAGTTCCTCGTCGTCGATTGCTCTGCCGATCGTCTCTTTTGTTTTACCTTTAACCTGATCGAATTTGCCTTCGACTTCATCTCTGTTCGGTAAACCCATTGTCATATCCTCCCGTACTGTTCGTGATCGTACAGTGAGAAGTGGAGCAATCCGTGTTCCGTTGTGCCTGGTCAGTTCGCGAACGCTGCCCAGCAACTTGTCGATATCGAGGGGTTTCGTGAAATGTTTTGCGAAACCTTCGCGGTGCGCACGATCGACGTCGGACACGCGACCGAAACCAGTTAACGCAAGCGCGGGCACATTTGCCATCTGCGGCAAGCGCCGTAACTGCTGAAGCAGTTGATAACCATCCATCTCCGGCATCGAGATGTCCGAGATCACCAGATCAAACTTCGACTCGCCGGCGATCGCGAGCGCTTCCACGCCGCCGCGTGCCGTGTGAACTTCCGCGCCGTCCATCTCGAGCAACTTGCTCAACATGTCAGTCGTCTCGTTCGAATCGTCGACGACCAGAATGCATTTTCCTTCGAGTGCTCCGGTCGAGACGTTCGTCGTGGTTACGCTATTCGACGCTTCGATCTCACACAGCGGCAACCAGACGCTGAACCGCGCACCGCGTCCGACGCCTTGAGACTCAGCACGCACAACGCCGCCATGCAATTCGACCAACTGCTTGACGAGCGCCAGACCGATTCCGAGTCCGCCTTGCCGGCGCGAACTACTCGCGTCGCCCTGACGGAATATCTCGAACACGTACGGTAGAAACTCCGGCGCGATCCCCTGGCCGGTATCTTCCACGACAAACTGCGCGCCTGTTCCTTCACCGTCGAGCGTGATCGTGATCTCACCACCTGCGGCAGTGAACTTCACGGCGTTATTCAGCAGGTTCCACGCGACCTGACCGAGTCGCACGGGATCGCCGTCCACCATGAAGGGATCGCGGCTCGCGTTGAGTTTGAGTGTGATGTTCTTTGCTTCGGCTTCCGTTTTCACCGTTTCGAGTGCGTCGGTGATGATCGTCAGCAGCGACACCGGTTGACTATTGATGGCGAGCTTGCCCATCTGCAACCGGGACAGATCGAGCAGATCGTTAACGAGCTGCGACTGGGCCAACGCGTTGCGGCGGATCACTTCCGCGGCGCGGATCACGAACGCCGTGTTCGAAACATCTTCACTGCGACGAAGAATCTCGGAATAACCGATAACGACGTTCAGCGGATTGCGCAGTTCGTGCGACAGCGTTGCCAAAAACTCATCTTTCAAACGGTTCGCAGCTTCGGCTTCTTCGCGCGCCAGACGCTCGCGTTCAAGCAGTCTTGCTTTCTCTTGTTGCGCCTGTCTCTCTTCAGTGATGTCGCGCGCGATCTTCGACGCGCCGACAATCTGGCCGCTCTCGTCTCTAATCGGCGAAATCGTCAACGAAATGTCGATCAGCTTGCCGTCTTTGCGTAATCGCACCGTTTCGTAATGATCGACGGAACGGCCGGATCGGATGCGAGCAAGAATCTGCTCTTCCTCGTCGTACAGATCGGGCGGCATCAGAACGGTGACGGGTTTCCCAATTATTTCGTCGGCCTTGTAACCGAAGACACGCTCGGCGCCACGGTTCCAACTGCTGATTATGCCGTTCAGATCTTTGCTGACGATCGCATCGTCGGAAGATTCGACGATCGATGCGAGGAGGCGGCTCGTTCGTTCGGCGCGTTTGCGTTCTGTGATCTCGCGCAAGTAGACCGTCAGTCCGGACTTCGATGGATACGCATGCGCTTCAAACCACGCGCCGGGAACGATTCGCGAAGGCACTTCGAAATGTGCCGGTTCCATCGTCGCCATCGCCTGGTGGAAACGTTTGTAGAGGATGCCGTCGACCGACTGCGGAAACACATCCCAAAAAACTCGTCCGATCAACTCTTCGCGCGGCATTCCTAAACGCGCTTCCGTTTGTCCGTTGACGTTCGTGAAGCGCCAGTCGCGGTCCAACTGGTAAAACAGATCGGTGATGCTTTCGAGGATCCGGTTCGTCCTCGCGTTCGACGCTCGCAACGCTTCGAGCGTCTCGTCGCGTTCGCGATTGGCTTCAGCGAGTTCCATCTCGTAAAGCCTCGCATTGCGCAAGGCGATCGCGGCCTGGTCGGCGAGAGCCGAAAGTTGCCACTCTTCCTCTTCGGTCAACGCACCTTCACGCGCGATGACGAGCAGGCCGTTCAGAGCCTGCTTCGCGATGATTGGAACGGACGTCAACGGTCCCGCTGAGGCGGGTACGATCAGTGTTTGTAGACTGAAAATGAGGTCTTCCTCGATATCTCCGGCGAACGACGCCGCGAGGTTCTTGTCGATTCCCAGGGAAGCACGGATCCGCATACGCTGCTCGGAATCGGCAAGCAACAGCATGGAGGCGCTGGCATCCACCAACTGCGCCGCATTTTCCACAATCAGATTCAGGACCCGGTCGAAGTCCAGCGAGGTGGTGATGGCACGGTTGATCTCAGCCAACCGCTTGTACGGCTCTTTCTTACGCTGCCTCGTCTCGATTATCTCGGCAATCATGCTAACTTCTTAACAACTGCCCCTTTGTCGTTTATCTCCAACAGGTGCTGCCGGTTATCGTGCGTGCTACCTCGCGTTTTGATGATGCGGATCGTCCGTTTCATCTCTTGGCCGGTCGTGAAACCGAGCAGGACCAGGTTGTCGCTCATATTTGAGATTTGCTCGTCACTAATATGGCGTACTTCAAACAGCTCCCGTACTTCGGCGGTCATCATGCACGTAATGTTTTCGACCGCAAACCACTGGGTCAGTGCATACATAAAGTCCGCAAAGCGTTGCCGCTCCATACTGCAGCGCTCCAGGTCGCCGATGGCGTCGATCACGACACGTTTGGCCTTCCCGCCGCGGACCCGTTGAAATATTTCGGCCGCAACGCTGTCGAGTTGCATTTCGACGGGCGACCGGTACATCAGCTCGAAGTTACCGCTTCCGAGCAATTCGTTTGCGTTCCAGCCGAGGTTCTGCATAATCCGTGCCGTCTGCGAAGGGTTCTCCTGAAATCCGACATAAATTCCCGGCTCGCCACGAAGAGCGCCCTCTTTCATGAAGCTCAACGCCATGATTGTCTTTCCCGAGCCGCTCGGTCCCGCGACCAGTGTTGTGCTGCCCCGCCAGAAACCGCGGTCGATCATTTCGTCGAGACCGATGATGCCCGAGTTAACGCGTTCCACTTTAGGCTGGTACGTCGGAGCAACGCTTGGGCTTAACAGCCGCGGGTACATCTCAATACCGTCGTTGGTGATGGAAAACGCGTGCATGCCGGGGATGGAACTGGAGCCGCGCAGTTTTTCGACGCGAAGGAAGCGCTGCTCGCGCACGTTCGTCGAATGCTTCATCAGGTTGAGGACGACGTCGGCGATTGCGAATTCCGGCAGGTCAGTGGTCATCGCTTCGGCGTACTCGCCGATCAGGAACGTCGTGCATTCGTAGGCTGTCAACAGGGTTGCCATGTCGAAAATGACAGTGCGGCGCTCGACGCTCGTTTGCAGCAGTTCGTTGAGTCCTTTGAAGGAGTCGATAAAGAGAAACGCCGGTTTGTACTTCGTGATCAGGTCGGCGACGACTTCGGCGAGCTTCTCAACTCCCGCCTTGCGCACCATCATGCCCAGGTCTTCGAAAATGACCGATTTGCCGACCTTTTGGGGATCGAAAAAGCTGTAGCGCTGTCCGTGGAAGATAAATTTTTCGAGCGGTTCGGAGAGCGTCGTCAGATACAGCGCCGGTTTTTTCTCGGTTGCATTACGGAAGGCGATCTCTTCGGCCACGATCGTCTTTCCGGTGCCGGGTGCGCCCATGATCACGGTGATGGTGTTGGCCGGAATGCCGCCGTTGAGAATTTCGTCGAGTCCGACGCAGCCGGTGGCGATTCTTTCAATCATTACGAGTCTCCTCAACGCTGGGGTTTCTGCTGGGGGAGGCGATCAGTCGTTCGACAGTATTGATAAGGATCTCTTCGCTAATGGGCTTCAGCAGAAAAGCGTCGGCGCCAACTTCGCGGGCGCGATCTTCGGCATGTAAATGGCTGAAAATTAGGATGCGGGCGTGCGCTGTCAGGGGGTCTGACTTCAGTAACCGGCAGAGACTGAGTCCGTCGAGCGCCGGCACCATGATTTCGGTTACCACGATGCGCGGCCGCAACTCGCGCGCGCGCTCGAGTGCGTTTTTTCCGTCTGCGGCAAATTCGACCGTGTAACCCGCCTGTTCGAGGAAGTAGCGTTCGAGGCGCTGCACTACCGGGTTGCGCTCGACCACGAGGATCAACGCACGTTGATGTGAAGCAGGCAGTTCGGCGCCGTCAGAGTCGGTAATAGACATATTTTGAGTACTACGGGGGGAAATTAATGGGCTCTGAAAACTCCGGCGCACTTTAATACATGGCGACAGTTCGGTTCAAGCGGCGTGTATTAAACGCGAATTTCAGATCCTTGCTTGCCAATCTGCCGTTCCTGCGCGAAGATCAAGGCGACGTATGGCTCAACAATCCCCTGAACACTCCAATAAAACCAGAACTGAAACCGACTCGATGGGCGCCATTGAGGTCCCGAGCGACCGCTACTGGGGAGCCCAGACACAGCGTTCACTCCATCACTTCAACATCGGCGGCGACATCATGCCCCGCGAGTTGATCCGCGCCTTCGGGATTCTCAAGAAGGCCGCGGCACAGGTCAACGAGGACCTGGGCAAGCTCGCGCACGACAAAGCCCAGTTGATAACGAAGGCCAGCGAAGAAGTGATCGAGGGGAAACTCGACGCTCACTTCCCACTCCGCATCTGGCAGACCGGCAGCGGCACGCAGACCAACATGAACGCCAACGAGGTGATCTCTAACCGCGCAATCGAGCTCGCGGGCGGCGTCATGGGCAGCAAAAAGCCGATCCATCCAAACGACGACGTCAACATGTCGCAGTCGTCAAACGACACGTTTCCGACCGCGATGTACATCGCCGCCGCAGAACAGTTGAACAAACTGATCCCGCAGATCGAGCACCTGAAAAACGCGATCGAAGCGAAGGCGAAAGAGTTTGCGGGCGTCGTGAAGATCGGCCGCACGCACCTGCAAGATGCAACGCCGTTGACGGTCGATCAGGAATTTGGCGGTTGGGCAAACCTCGTCGCACGCGACATCGAACGTTTGAAACTCTCACTGCCCGGCCTGCTCGATCTCGCGATCGGCGGAACGGCCGTGGGCACCGGTTTGAACTCGCATCCGGAGTTTGGCGAACGCGCGGCCGCGAAGATCGCGCAACTAACCGGATTGCCGTTCAAATCGCATCCGAACAAGTTCGGGGCGTTGTCGTCGCATGACGAGCTCGTGTTTGCGAGCGGCGCGTTGAAGACGTTGGCCGCATCGCTGATGAAGATCGCGAACGATGTGCGCTGGCTCGCGTCTGGTCCACGTTGCGGTCTCGGCGAGTTGATACTGCCGGAGAACGAGCCCGGTTCGTCGATCATGCCGGGGAAATTTAATCCGACGCAGAGCGAGGCGTTGACGATGGTTGCGGTGCAGGTGTTTGCCAACGATCTCGCGACGAGCTTTGGTGGATCACAGGGGAACTTCGAGTTAAATGTTTTCAAACCGGTGATGATTCACAACTTTCTTCACTCGGTGCGGCTGCTTCATGACGCAACGCGCTCGTTTGTCGAGTTCTGTATCGACGGAATCGAGATCAATCGCGAGCAGATCGACGAGCATGTGAAGCATTCGCTGATGCTGGTTACTGCCTTGAACCCTCACATCGGTTACGACAAAGCCGCCCAGGTCGCAAAGAACGCGCACAAGAAGAAGATTAGTCTGCGCGAGTCAGCTATCGAGCTCGGGTATCTGACGGGGGAGGAGTTTGACGCCAAGGTCAACCCCGAAGAGATGACTCACCCTTAACCGCGGATTTGAAGTGCCGGATCGAAACGACAAAGTGAAGGAAAACGTCTGCGGTGCGTTCTACGTAGACTCTTCGTGCATCGATTGCGACGTTTGCCGCGACACCGCGCCTGACAACTTCATGCGGTGCGATGAAAACAACTACTCGTTTGTCTACAAGCAGCCGCAGAGTGAAGAGGAAAGAGTGCTGTGTGAGGAAGCGATGAGTTGTTGTCCCGTTGAAGCTATCGGCAACGATGGCAGCTAACCCACCTGTGAGATTCGCCGAAGGCCGCGCGAGGTTCTAGCGAGAGGTAAATGTTTTAAAATCCAAGTCCAATCTAATCCAAGTCCACACTGATCACGCCGTCTTCAATCTTCAATGGATACGTCTTAATCGTATCTGTCACGGTCAAACATTCACCCGTGCGCACATCAAACTGCCACCCGTGCAACCCACACTCGATCACATGCCCGCATAACACACCTTCCGACAGCGGCGCCCCGCGGTGTGGACACAAGTTTCCGGTGGCATAGTATTCGCCGTCCACATTGTAAACAGCGACCTCGTCGCCATCGGGAAGCACGATCCTGGCGCACTCACCTGGCCGAAGATCAGTAGTTGCGCCAACAACGAGTTTCCGTTCGGCGGCGAAAGGCGTCGGTGCGTCGTCTGGTTCAGTATTGAATGATTGCATCGCATGGATGGTAACAAAACACGTTTTGTGCAGCCAGAAACGCCGCCGAAAGGCCGGTGCGAACCCGCCTGTCAAATAGTTGGCCAGCAAGTTTTTCTCCGTAGCGCGTTCTCTAAGTTCGCGGCAGAATCTCTCCCATGCCGTCAGATACAAAGAGATGGGAGAGGAAAAACCGTGAAACGACTATTTGCAACCACCTGGGCAATGGCCCTAATCATCAGCGCGGCTACGATCCTGCACGCGCAAACCGCAACGCCCGGAACCAGCGATACCCGGCGCGCTACTCGCATCACTGTCGGCGGCGACTCTGTCGTTCGAGCTCAACCCGACACGGCGATTCTGACGATTTCAGTAGTTACACAAGCGCGCCGCGCAATCGACGCGCAACAGGAAAACGCAACCAA
>DASTOZ010000481.1:0-3213 GCA_035762365.1 Pyrinomonadaceae bacterium
GTTCTGTGTGGCGGCCTCATTAATAGACCAGAGCGCTGCTACTAGTCAAAACACCCCGCCGAAACCGTCCACTCGCGAAGAAGCATATCGCGCAAACAACGTCGGCGTCGCCCTGCTCGAACAGTACAAGTACAAAGAAGCAGCGGACGCGTTCAAGCGCGCGTTGCAACTCGATTCGGGACTGACGATCGCGCGCATCAACCTCGGCATCACGCTGTTCAACGTGCCGGATCTCGCCGGCGCCCAACGTGAATTGCAAAGCGCCGCGACGGCCGCACCGAATGCGCCGCAACCGCATTACGTCCTTGGATTGCTGGCGAAAATGCAGAACAAACCCGCGGAAGCGATCGCGGCGTTTCAAAAAGTGCTGGCGATCGACAGCCAGGACGTTGGCGCGAATGTGAATCTCGGTCAGCTCTACGCCCAGCAACGCAAGTATACGCAAGCAGTCGCAGTGCTGCGCACGGGTCTCGCCGCCGAACCTTACAACACGACGGCGCTGTACAACCTCGGCACGGCTTTGATTCGCGCGGGTCAACGAGAAGAAGGTCAAAAGATCATTCAGCAGTTTCAGGCGTTGCGTGAACGCGGCAGCGGTACGACCCTGGGAACGAACTACCTCGAGCAAGGGCGCTACGCCGAGGCGATCTCTTCGACCGGCGCTGAACCGGAGCTCGCGGATAAGAATCCGGCGCCCGTTACCTTTACCGACGTAACCACGAGCGTCCTGCCGAAGCTTGATTCTTCGGCGCCGCAAGCGGGACAGGTCAGCGGCTCTGTGCTGTTGTTCGATTACGACCTCGATGGCGATCTCGATCTGCTCGAAGTCTATGACGTGCACCTGCGTCTCGCTCGCAACGACGGCTCCGGCAAGTTTACTGATGTCACAAGCAGCTCAGGCGCGCTTGCGAAACCGGCGAGCACTCCGGGCACAAGCGTGGTCGCGGGTGACTACGACAACGACGGCCGTCCTGATCTGTTTGTCCTGCGCGCCAAAACGTCGACGCTTTACCACAATGACGGCAACGGCAGTTTCTCTGACGTGACTGCCGCCGCAAAGATCCCCGCTGACCCGCCAGGTACGGGTGCTACGGCCTTCGTAGATTACGATCACGACGGCGATCTCGACATCTTCATCGCCGGTCATCCTTACCTGCTGCTGCGTAACAACGGGGATCGCACGTTCACAGATCAAACAGCGGCAGCAAAACTTGTCGACAACGGAATCGGGCGCGCCGTTGTGCCCACCGACTTCGATAACCGGCGTGACGTCGACCTTCTCGTTGCTTCGAACGAAAAGGTCTCGTTGTGGCGCAACATGCGCGACGGCACGTTCCGCGATGTTGCGGCAGAGGTCGGACTTGACCGCTACAAAAACGTAACCAGTGTTGCGGCGGGTGATCTTAATAAGGACGGGTTTACGGATTTCTTTTTCGGAAACGCCGGACTCGCGCTTAGCAACGGCAAAGAACAGTTTGTTCTGACGACGCCTTGGGACAATTTACCCACAGCGAACGCTGCGCAAATCCTCGATTACGATAACGATGGAAAGCTGGACTTGGTGCTGTCGACTGACGCAGGTCTGCGTATTTGGCGAAACGGGGTGTCCCCGCCGGCTGACGCAACCAAGTCGCTTACGAACGCTCCGTCGATAGTACTGGCGTCGGGCGATCTGGATCACGATGGCGACACGGATCTTGTATTCGGAGTTCCCGGCGGCGGATTGCGCGTCGCGCGCAACGACGGCGGCAACCTCAATAACTCGTTGCGTGTTGGAGTCGCGGGCCGCGTCAGCAATCGCACCGGTGTCGGCGCCAAGATCGAGATCCGCTCCGGAAGCCTGGCGCAGAAGCTCGAGACCTATTCAGCGTATCCGGCGCCTGCGCCGGCCGATGTTGTTTTCGGTCTCGGGAAACGATCCGGTGTTGATGCAGTGCGCGTGTTGTGGCCCGCGGGGATCGTACAGGCGGAAACCGAAATTCCCGCCCCTTCAACAGGCAAGACAGCGCTCGCCTTGGCGCTCACCGAACTGGATCGCAAACCATCGTCGTGTCCGTATCTTTATGTGTGGAACGGCGAGCGTTTCGAGTTTGTGACTGACTTTCTTGGCGGCGGTGAGATGGGCCACCTCGACGCGCCCGGCAGTTACAACACGCCCGACCCCGACGAGTACGTTCGCATCGACGGTGACAAGTTCAAACCGCGCGACGGCCGTTACGACTTGCGCATCACGAACGAATTGGAAGAAGCGCTGTTTCTCGATTATGTCCGGTTGATCGCTGTCGCACACCCGCGTGAGGTCGACGTTTTTCCGAACGAAGGTCTGACAGTTCCACCGCCGCGCTTCAAACTCTACGCGACGCGCAACGCCCAGCCTCCGTTGTCGGCTGTAGACGAACATGGCCACGACGTGCTCGCGCGCATCGCACAGGTCGATCGCCAATACCCCGACGATTTCAAACTTCATCAGATACGCGGTTACGCCGACGAACACACGCTGACTCTCGGCCTAACCAAACACGGCGCCCGCACTTTGTTGCTGCTGACCGGTTGGACTGACTACGCATGGTCCAGCGACAACCTCGCCGCCTCGCAAAGCGGCAAGAGCTTGCAACTGCCTGCCCTGCAAGTGAGAGACAAACGCGGACAGTGGCAAACGGTGATCGAGAACATCGGCATTCCGGTTGGACGGCCGCAAACGATCGTCGTCGATCTAACCGGGAAGTTTTTAAGCGACAGTCGCGAAGTGCGCATTCTCACAAACATGCGCATCTACTGGGACCAGATCCTGGTCGACACTTCGGGCGGTAGTTTCCCGACGCGACTGACGCAACTTGCTCCTTCCATCGCCAGTCTGCGCTGGCGCGGCTTCTCGCTCGAACACTCGCCCGACGCGCGTCAACCGATGACCTACGACTACAAGAACGTGTCGTTCACCTCGCCGTGGAAAGTGATGACGGGACGTTACACCCGCAAGGGCGACGTGCGTCCGCTGCTCCATTCGTCGGACGACATGTTCGTGATTTCGCGACCGGGCGACGAGTTGATCCTCTCATTCGCGGAAAGCGAACTGCCGCCATTGCCTGAAGGATGGACACGCACGTT
Source organism: Pyrinomonadaceae bacterium (assembly GCA_035762365.1). GTDB lineage: Bacteria > Acidobacteriota > Blastocatellia > Pyrinomonadales > Pyrinomonadaceae > PSRF01. The sequence goes on from DASTOZ010000481.1 coordinate 3,106, forward strand.
CCTGCTTTATGCCGACGGCTTCAGCAAGGAGATGGACATCAACTCGGCGAGCCCCGACCAGGTGGGACCACTGCCGTTTCATGGCATGAGCAAGTATCCGTACAGTTG
>DASTOZ010000482.1:0-4860 GCA_035762365.1 Pyrinomonadaceae bacterium
GGAAGATCGCGGTGCTCGTCGAGAAACCATTCACGCTCCAACTGAGCGATGCGGCGCGGCTTGTTTCATTGGCGGAGTCGAACAAGACTCCGCTGCTGGTCGCGCAAAACTATCGCTACCTTCGATCGTTTCGGAACGTTAAGCGGCTAATAGATGAAGGTGCGTTAGGCAACGTAGCCATGGTTGTCTGTCACTACTATCGTCCGTTTCACACGATGGCCCCGTCGCTTGCCAAGCTTTCAAACAGCGTGCTCTGGGGCGTCAGTGTTCACCATCTCGATGCGCTTCGTTATGTGCTTGGGACGCACGTCACAAACGTCGTCGCCGACTCGTTCACTGCGCCGTGGGGAAAGCTTCCGAAAGGCGCATCGCTACAGTTGATGCTTTCGCTGGCGAACCAAACGCGAGTCTCTTACTCGGCGACTTACGAATCCACTGGACACACGCTGTTCGAAGGCGGGCAGGAATTCTATGCGCGATTTATCGGCGAGCGCGCGACGCTGCACGTGTTTCATCGCTGGCTGATACTTTGGGAAAACGGCAAACTGCCGCGCCTCGTGCGACGAGGTCCGCGAAAAAAGACCGAAGAAAGAATGCTGCTCGAGCAGTTTGAGCGTGCGGTGCGTCATGGCGAGGCGTCCGAACTGAGCGGCCACGACAACCTGCAAACAGTCGCCGTGCTCGAGGCGTGTGTGCGGTCCGCTGTCGAGGGAAGATCGATCAACCCGCAGGAGTTGCTGCGTGAAATACCACTGTGAATATTAAAACACTGGCGATCGGCATTGACGCCGCTGAATCGACGTTGGTGCGGCAGATGATCGAGCAGGACCAGATGCCCGCGCTGCGATCGTTGCTGGCCGGCGGCAGATGGTTGGAGGTGCAATCACCGTCGATCATAGGCAGCGGCGCCGTGTGGCCCACGTTTCTGACCGGTGAAGAACCGGCTTTGCACGGGATCTACAGCGAGTGGAAGTGGCTGCCGGAAACGATGAGTTTGCGACGTTACGAAGGTCATCATTTGACCCCGTTCTGGAAAGGACTTGCGGAACGAGGAGTTTCGGTGGGTGTGTTTGATGTTCCTTTCGCACCGCCAGTCGGAGTGACGCGCGGGTTTGAAGTTTGTGAGTGGTGGGCGCATGACTCGACTGCTGCTGGTCTGCGAGCCGGGCCTGAGCCGATTCGGGCGCTCGTCGCCGGTGCGCCTGCGCATCCGCTTTCCGCGAACCGTTTCTTCAACAGCACACCGGACAGCAAGAGCGATCTGGAGGAGTTGGCGGCTGCATGCTCCGAGGGAGCTCGACTGCGCGGCCAGTTGGCCCAACGTTTAATCCGCGAGACAGATCCGCAAGTCTCCATTGTCGTTTTTCCGGAGCTTCATCACGCCGGGCATCAGTTGTGGCACACAGTCGCGCCCGATCATTGGATTTACAACGGATTGGCGTCGAACGGCGATCGCCCGGGATTTTTGCGCGACGTTTATCGTGCAGTAGACCAGCAGATTGGGGCGCTCGTTGAATCGGTCGATCCTGAGACCACGCTGGTGTTCGCACTTCACGGCATGCGTCCGGCGCTCGGGTTTCCCGCGTTTCTCGGTCCGCTTTTGTGCGAACGAGGTTTTTCGTCACTCGCAAACTGGCGCTCACAAACATGGACCAAGCGCGCGTTGTCGCTGTTTGCGGCAACTAAACGTCACGCGCCGGCAGGCTTGAAAAAGCTCTACTACCACGTGACGCCCGTAACCGCGACGTACAAACTCGCACGCCCAACGATGCTGCCCGCTTACGATTGGCAAAAGACTCGCGCGTTTTCATTGCCGACAGACCAGTACGGCTGGATTCGCATCAACCTGGTCGGACGCGAATCGCAGGGCATTGTTGCGCCGGACGAGTATGAGACGCTGCGCAGCGAGCTCGAGCAGATGTTGTTGTCACTCGCTTCCGCAGACGGAGAGTTGCTGGTCCAGGATGTTGGCCGAACCGCCGCCGACGCCGAGGCAGCGCGAAACAATCCGCTTCCCGATCTGGTGGTCCACTGGCGTGACGTCGCGTTCTCGTCGTCTTTGAAGATCAAACGGAGTAAAGTACAGGCACAGATGGTGGGCAAGAAGTCGACGGGTCAACACACGACGCCGGGGTTCTGCATTTATCGCGGCAAGGGTGAGTGGGGCCGCGATGGGATTGTCGATGCAAAAGAGATGAACCGCGTGATAGTAGCGGGCGTGTAACCGATTCGAGTACCCATGGCGAAGAGTGAGACGTTTACGGCAGACGTCGTCGAATCTTTACAGAAGGCGAAGATTCTAGGCGTTCGGAGCGGCACGGCGCATCGATACACGGGCGTGTGGGTCGTCGTCGTTGAGGATCGCGTGTTCGTCCGTTCGTGGAACGACAAGCCGACTGGTTGGTTCCAGGCTTTCAAAAAGGAACCAAAAGGCACGATTCAGGTCGGGGATGATGAGATTCCCGTCCGCGGAAAACCGGTGCGCAGCGCGCGCATCCGCGATGCGGTTACGGCAGCCTACGGCGAAAAGTATTCGACTAAAGGTTCGCGAAAGTGGGTGGAAGGATTTGCCGAACCGGCCCGCGCGCTCGCGACGCTCGAGTTTGTTCCCGCGTGAGTTGTTTAAGCGGAAGGAGAACAACGATGTTTCGGAAGACGTTGCGATCGCTCAGTTTGTTCGTGGTTGTCGTTAGCGTAAGCGCCGCGGTGAACGCTCAATCGAATCTGTTGCAGAACCCGGATGCTGATCGGGGCGGACAGTCATGGCGCGCGCTCGGTGAAAGCGAGATTGAAACCACTACGACAAACGAAACGCACTTTCTCGTTCGCAATGGCGGATACTTTCTCCAGGACGTCGAGTTACCCAAAGACGCCGCCGGAAAATACATCCTCTTCATCGGGCACGGCGCTAGCGAGCGGATCAATGCGGATGGCGCAATCACAGGCCTGCCATACTTGTATGGCTACCTAATGCGACCACCGGTGCCTGGTGAGAAGGAGATACTGGCGTACCTCCAGGGCCAACAGATGCTCGCGCAAACGAACATTCAGGATGAGTGGGTGACGATGTGGGGTATTTTTGAAGTACCCGAGGGAACAACCAAGGTTCGCTTCTTCTTGAATCAGGCGCTGCGCGCGGGCGTTCCTCATAACGGCTCCGCCGCGCGCTTCGACCACCTCGGCCTCTACCTGTTCGCGACGCGCAAAGAGGCACAAAGGTTCGTCCGCGAGTATCAGTGATAACCATCACGCTCTACAAAATGATCCCGCCGGCTGTCTGGGACCACCAAAGTTCGAAACGTGATGTAGCCAAGCACCAGGATGACGCCGAATATGAACGTCACCGCCAACGCGCGCCCATGCGCCCACGGCTGCATCATCGCTCCCATTATGCTGACCACTCGCGCCGGTTCGACCAAGACGTCCCAACTGTTCCACCGCAGAAACCGTCCGAGATAGATCGCAAACCCACTCAGCACCAGCGACACCAGCGCAAAGATCCAACCGCAAGCAGTGCCAAATCGCCGCGCCAGGATCCCTTGCACGTCTATGAGCGACAGGTATCCCATCAGCAAACCCGTGCCGGCACACGAAAGCAGCAACGCCAGATCGTACCAGGCCGGAGCGTGCGACGCGCGCGTTAAGTGAAGAATGTCGGTGAGGATGTAAGGCGCGTTTGGCAGAAACAACAGCCACAGAACATACAGCGGCAATTGGACCATCCAATGAAACCCCCAGTGCGTCGCGATCCGCAGCGCGGTGCTCAGAAACAATGGCACGCCCGCGAGAGCGAGGTTGAAGATGAGGAATCGATAATAACCAGAGCCCGTGCGATCGATGCGCACTGCGATCATCGAGGCGCACCAGAACAGCAGCGTCGATACAACGACGAATCGTTTCACGTCAGTGGATTTCAAAATTTCATGCATGGTGATCACTAGTGTTTTCATTTCGACATGAGAACCGCAGCGAGCACAGTTGGAACAATCTGCATCGGCACATTGTCCCAACCACGCGGTGAAAACGCTTCGACAAGAGTGCAAACAATCGCGATGAGCGGAAGTACCATGAGAGATCGAAGATCGAAACGAAGTTCGGGGCTGATTGCGATGCTGACCAGGAGCGCAATTACGCACGCGGTCAATACCGCGAAAGAGCCTTCGAACGTCTTCGCGACGAGTGCGCTGCCCGCACGAACGCGGTAAGGGCGCCTGCCCCACCGGACACCCGCCGGCTCGCCGGCCGCATCACCGAGGCCGCCCACCAGGTATCCAACCACCGCCAGTGGACCAAAGAAGATGTTGCTGGTCATTCCGCCGATCAGCGTGGCGAAGTAAGGGATGACAATGTAGTAGGTGCGATTTGGCCCATCCTGCTTGCGTGCGAGCGCCTCGTAAAGCCGGTCGCCCCGCCCGCGAAACACGGCGTAGCCGACCACGAGCGAGACCATCGATCCGAAGACGCACACGGCCCAAAACCCGCCAACAGCCTGAACAACGACGGCTGACGAAAAGATAAGCACGTGAAAAAGCTTGCGGGTGTATCCGGTGCGGACGTGATGGCGGGTCTTTAGATGGGCCGCGAAGCTGAGACAGGCATACGACCAGACGAAGGCCAGAAGCGCTCCGATTAAGACATTGGCGGGATTCAGCAACACGTGAGGATTAATAACACAAGTACTTTGTTGTGCCAAGTACTTTTTGCCATGGACGCTAATTCGCGGGTGAGCGGGGCAGCTTCAGGCCGGCTTTGAGAAGTGAATCAATGAACGGTTGTTCCTGATCGAAGATGCGCGAGAAGGCTTGTCGCTTCTTCGCCGGGCCGCCGCTCAGCAATACGCGTAGGTCGTCCGCGTCACTA
>DASTOZ010000483.1:0-7540 GCA_035762365.1 Pyrinomonadaceae bacterium
ACGTCGACGCCATTCGAACGAACCAGCGCTTCGGCAATTTCAAGTGCCTGTTCGCCGGAGTCAGGTTGAGAAATCAGAAGCTGATCGATGTCGACGCCGAGTTTACCGGCATAGTCGGCATCCATGGCGTGCTCGGCGTCGATGTAGGCCGCGACGCCGCCCGCTTTCTGCGCTTCGGCAACGATGTGCAGGGCCAGAGTAGTTTTGCCCGAACTTTCAGGACCATAGATTTCGACGATGCGTCCGCGCGGAACGCCGCCGACGCCGATCGCCGCATCCAAACTGAGCGACGTGGTGGAGATCGCCGGTACTTCAGAAACGTCGCGTTCGCCCAACCGCATAATCGATCCCTTACCAAACCTCTTTTCAATATTTGCCAATGCGGCTTCAATTGCCCTGCCGCGGTCCGCACTCAATCGGTCATCTGCCATGGCATACATCTCTTTCTTTGCTCCTCTTCTCAGTCTGCATATGCTGGTCCTCTCTCACTGTGCCTCAATGGGCCTCAGGGGACCGAAAATATAGCACAACCAGAGCGAGAATGGAACAGTGTTTCACGCTTGCAACAACCACTTTTTCCAGAGGGTGAGGTTCGGAAACGACTCCGTCGCAGCCCTCTCTGCGACATGTGAGATTGTGTGCGCAGAGCATAACACAAATCTCACTGATTCAGTGTCCGCGTAAATTCTCCAATCCTGCGCGCAAGATCGGGAGCAGTCGACAGTCGCTCCATCTCGGCGACGATGGCCGAACCAACGACGACGGCATCGGCGTATCGCTGCACGTCCTTCACTTGTTCGACACTCGAAATACCAAAGCCGACCGCGATCGGAAGCGACGTGAACTGCCGCATGCGGGTGACAAGTTTCTCTGCTTCGGCACTGACCGTCGCGCGCGCCCCGGTCACGCCGGCGCGTGAGACAGCATAAACAAAACCGCTCGCGTGTTCGGCGACGAGTTTCAAACGCTCGTCGGTCGAAGTCGGCGCGACGAGGAAGATCATGTCGAGATTGTTGGCGCGTAACTCAGCTTCCACTTCTCCCGATTCCTCCGGCGTCATGTCCGTGACTAAAACACCGTCTATACCAGCATCTTTCGCACTTCTCGCGAGGCGAGCCACGCCAAACTGAAGCAACGGATTGAAGTAACTGAAGAGAATGATCGGCGTCTCGATTTGTCGTCGTGCGCGAGCAACCACGTCGAGGAGATCGTCCAAACCAAATCTGTTCTTGAGCGCGCGTTCGGAGGCGCGTTGAATCACCGGACCGTCCGCCATCGGATCGCTGAACGGGACGCCGAGCTCGATCACAGTCGCCCCGGCGTTGGCTAATTCGATCAGGATTTGTTCGGTGGTTGCGAGGTCGGGATCGCCTGCGGTGACGAAGGGGATGAAACCTTTGCGGCCGTGCTGCTCGAGATTGGTGAACGCGTCTTTGATCCGGCCCAATTTAAGACTCCAAATGCTGGCGCACTGAATCTACGTCTTTGTCACCGCGTCCGGAAAGATTGACGACAACGATCTGATCGCGTCGCATTCGGCCCGCAACCTTGATCGCGTGCGCGATCGCGTGGGCCGATTCGAGCGCGGGAATGATGCCTTCGAGCTTCGACAACAGTTGAAATGCCTCGAGCGCGTCGTCATCCGAAACCGAGCTGTACTCAACGCGACCCTCGTCGTGTAGAAACGCGTGTTCCGGTCCGATCGACGGATAGTCCAACCCGGCCGAGATCGAATGCGTGGCAGCGACTTGCCCGTTCGGATCCTGTAACACGTAGCTCATCGTCCCCTGAAGCACGCCGGGACGACCACCGCCGCCGGTGTTGAATCGTGCTGCGTGCTGGCCCAACTCGTTACCGGAGCCACCCGCCTCGACCCCGATCATCTTCACCGACGAATCGGCAAGAAACGGGTGAAACAAGCCGATCGAGTTTGATCCACCGCCGACGCACGCGATGAGCACATCGGGCAACCGTCCCTCCTGGTCCACGATCTGCGCGCGCGCTTCGTTGCCTATCACGCTCTGAAAGTCGCGCACCATCAGCGGGTACGGATGTGGACCAAGCGCGCTGCCAAGCAGGTAATAGGTGTCGGCGACGTTTGTGACCCAATCGCGTAACGCTTCGTTTATGGCGTCTTTCAACGTGCGCGATCCGGCGTTGACTTCACGCACCTCGGCCCCGAGCAGTTGCATGCGAAACACGTTCAGCGCCTGGCGTCTCATGTCTTCCGCGCCCATGTAAACGACGCAATTCAATCCAAACAACGCGCACACGGTCGCCGTCGCCACACCGTGTTGACCCGCGCCCGTCTCAGCGATGATGCGCGGCTTGTTCATGCGTCGCGCAAGCAGCACCTGGCCGAGCGTGTTGTTGATCTTGTGCGCGCCGCTGTGCAGCAGGTCTTCGCGTTTGAGATAGATCTTAGCGCCGCCGCTGTGTTCGGTGAGCCGAGCGGCGTGGAACAGCGGCGTTGGGCGACCGGCGTAGTTAGTTAAGAGTTGCTGGAGCTCTGACTGAAAGGACGCGTCGTCGCGACTGGTGAGATACGCGGCGGTCAACTCCTCGAGCGGCGCCATCAACGTTTCGGGGACGAAACGCCCGCCATACTTTCCCCAATGGCCAAATGCGTCGGGTTGTGGAATCGGCGAGGTCATGGGGCTTCGACTCAAAAGCTTCGGGCGTCAAACGCCGGGCAGTTTCTCCTGAAGTGGCGGCGCGACCGACACGCGATCCCGGCCCGAGTTCTTCGACACGTAGAGCGCGCGATCGCTCGCGGAGTACAGCGTCCGTTCAGACGTGGCGTTCTCCGGACAACCGGCGACGCCGATGCTGACCGTCACAGTTCCCACTCCTTCAACGCGCTTCGTGCTCAACACCGAACGCAGACGATTCGCGGCGGCTGCTGCCCTTTCGAGGTCCACACCCGCCAGTAACAGACTAAACTCTTCGCCACCGAGACGCGCCGCGGTGTCGTTGTCGCGCGAGACTTCTTTCAACGTTTGCGCGATCTGGCGAATCACCAAATCGCCGGCAGGATGACCGAAGCGGTCGTTGATCGATTTCAAATGATCGATATCGAGCATCAGCAAAGCACACGGAACGCGGTAACGTCGCCACCGTTCGACCTCGCGTGCAAGTGCAACGCGGAACCGGCGCCGGTTCGCCAGGCCGGTTAACGAATCGAGATCGGCGTCGGCACGCAGTTGATCGATCTTCTGTCGCAACAGCACCAACTGCTGCGTGCGTTCGACGAGCAGATCGAGTTCTGCCGGAAACTCAAAATAGTCGAAGGCGCCATTCAGCAGCGCAGCGCGTCGCGCCGAGAGCGTTGCTCGTTCAGAACCAACCAGGATGAGCGGAATGCCGTCGTCCGATTGGGCCAACATCTTGCCCAGCTCTCGCATTCTCAGTCCGCGTGCTTTGATATCCGCGACGACGAGATGCGGGCGCGCGCGTTGCAGCGACACGAGCGCCGCGGCGCCGTTCGACACGCCGACAACGTCGATGCCTCTGTCGGCAATCGCCTCGCTGAATTGCGATTGATCTTCGTCGGTAATCAGGAGCACACGGCCGCGCGACCGGTCGCCTGGTTTTGGTTTGTGTTTCGTTTCTGCCCGCGCAGTCATAATCAGAGATGGAGAGGTCGACAATTCAAACAAACTTGTTCGGGGAGGACAATCTGATAGTTTCTGACCTTGGGGCAAGGACAAGAATACTCTGCGACTGTGGGGCACCGTCAAGGTTTAACACTCCGTATCGTTTTCACGAAGGCGCGCATGCGTTCGTGGCTCTTTTTACCGGGCGTTTCTTCGAGGGCGCTGCATGCGTCGACGCCGTACGGATCCACGGACGCGATGGCGTCTGCAATATTTTGAACACCGAGGCCGCCCGCCAGAAACAGTTTCGGAACCGTGCGCCGGACGCGTTGCGCGATCGACCAGTCGAAAACACGGCCCGTTCCACCGCGTAGCGTGTCGTCTTTCGTATCGAGCAGGATTGCTTCGACGTCATAGGCCGCCGCACGTGTGGGATCGAAGTCGTCACCGCCGGCGAGTGCCTTGATGACGTAGCGCGGTTTTAGATCGTGGCAGTAAGCGGGCGATTCGTCGCCGTGCAGTTGGATCGCGCTGACGTTTGCTTCGCGCGCGACAGCTTCGACGGATTGTGGCGAAGGTTCGTTGACGAAGACTCCGACGGTCAGGATCTCGTTTGGCAGTTGAGCGATGATTTCGCGAGCGATTTGCGGACTGACGTAGCGTGGGCTCGGTTTGTAAAAATTGAAACCGAGTGCGTCGACGCCTGCGTCCACCGCGGCGAGCGCGTCGTCGAGATTGGTGATGCCGCAAATCTTGATGAACGTCATGGCGTGCTCACTAGTTCGCGAAGGGCAGCTTCGGGATCTTCTGAACGCATCAGCGATTCGCCGATCAGAAAGCCGTGGTAGCCGGCGGCGTGGAGTCGGGCGAGATCAGTTGCGTTGGTGAGTCCGCTTTCGCTGATCAGCACCACGCCGGGTGGTGCGTTAGCGGCGAGCGATAGCGATGTTTCGAGAGACACCTCGAAAGTGTGCAGGTTGCGGTTGTTGACGCCGATGAGGTTTGCGCCGCACGCGATTGCGCGCTGCATCTCTTCGCGCGTGTGAACTTCGATCAACGCATCCATGCCGAGTTCGTCTTCGATCAGGCGTCGCAAACGCCGGAGTTGTTCGTCTTCGAGGGCCGCGACGATCAACAACACTGCATCTGTGCCCGCGGCTGCCGACTCATAAACCTGATATTCATCGACGATGAAATCTTTGCGCAGGACGGGCAGGTTCACCGATTTCTTCGCCGCGCGCAAATCATCGAGCGAACCGGAGAAGTAATCTTCTTCGGTCAGCACGGAGATCGCGGCAGCTCCACCGGCCGCGTAGCTCTGCACGATCTGTTTTAAATCCGCATCGGCGCGGATCACGCCTTTCGACGGCGACCGACGTTTGAACTCGGCGATGACGTTGATGCCGTCGCGAAGCAGTGCTTGGCGAAACCTGTGGGAGTTGGGTCGTAACTCGAACCCGCCGGTCGGGGTGGTTTGTTTCGCAGACGCGATTCGCCGTCGTTTCCGCTCGATGATCTCCGATAGAAAACTCATCCGTTTGTCGCTTGAATCAACCTGTCCAACTTCGACCTCGCAGCGCCGCTGTCGATCGCTACCGCCGCACGCGACGCGCCCTCGCGAAGATCCTCCGCAACGCCGCCCAAGACGAGCGCTGCCGCAGCGGTCATAACAACCAAAGCCCGGGCTTCGTCCTGCCGCGCACCGTCGAGCACACCGCGAACGATTCGGGCGTTCGCCTCCGTGTCGCCGCCGCGCAAGTGGTCCAACGAAGCTGCGCGCAAACCGAAATCGCTCGGATCGATCTCAAACTGTTTCACGCGCCCTTCATGCGCTTCGGCAACGTGCGTCCGCCCCGCGAGCGTGATCTCGTCCAAGCCGTCTTCGCCATGGACCACCCACGCGCGTTCAGTGCCGAGCGCAGCCAGCACGCTCGCCATTCGCTCCGCGAGATCCTTGCGCCACACGCCGACGATCTGTCGCGGCGCGCCCGCCGGGTTGCTCAACGGCCCAAGCAGATTGAACGTCGTATGAATGCCCAACTGGCGGCGAATGCCCGCCACCCGCGCCGTCGCGCCATGATAGAGCGGCGCGAACATGAAACAGATTCCAATTTCGTTTAGCGACGATTCCGAAACCGACGGTATCGCCGAAACATTCACACCCAACGCCGTCAGCAGATCCGCGCTGCCGGACTTGCTGCTGGCCGCGCGATTTCCGTGCTTCGCGACGGGGAGTCCCGCGCCGGCGATCACAAACGCGGCCGCTGTCGAGATGTTGAATGTCTTCGCCCGGCTCGATCCGGTTCCGGCGGTGTCGATGAAACACGGATGCTTCGACATCACTCGCACCGCTCGCGATCGCAGCCCTTCAACCAGCCCCGTCAACTCCTCTACCGTCTCGCCCTTCGCGGCAAGCGCGACCAACGCCGCCGAGATCTGCGCATCGGTCGCTTCCTCGTCGAGCAGCGCATCGAGCAACTGTCCCGCTTCTTCGCGAGTCAAGTTCTCGCGCCGCACCAGACGCGCCAGAAATTCGGTTAATCTGTGGTTGGACATTAAAGACTTAGAAAGTTCGACAGCAGCCGCTTGCCTTCGGAGGTCAGAATCGATTCGGGATGAAACTGCACACCTTCGATCTTCCACTGGCGATGCCGCAATCCCATGATCACGCCGTCATTCGTCGAGGCTGAAACCTCGAGACATTGCGGCAGCGACTCTTTCTCAACAATCAATGAATGATAACGTCCGGCGAGAAACGGCTCGCTGATCCCGGCAAATATCGTGCGGCCGTCATGGTTCACTTCCGACGCCTTGCCATGCATCAACTGCGGCGCCCGCACGACGCGTCCGCCAAACGCCTGCCCGATCGCCTGATGGCCCAAACAGACACCAAGCAACGGAACCTTTCCGGCGAAACGATCGATCACGTTGAGCGAGACACCTGCGTCGTCCGGCGTCCCCGGCCCGGGCGAGATCACGATTCGCTCGGGTCGCAAACTCGTCTCGATCTCCTCGACTGTCACCTGATTGTTTCGACGCACCTCGACCGTCTGGCCCAACTCACCCAGGTACTGGACCAGGTTGTAAGTAAACGAGTCGTAGTTGTCGATTACGAGCAGCATCTATCTGGCCCTCGGCAAAAGCGCAACGAGATTTTCACGCTTGTTCTTGACGGCCCAATCGCGCGCAGTCATGCCATCTCCATCTTTCAACGCAGGATTGGCGCCACGTTCAAGCAAGCGACGCGCTGCTTGTTCATGACCATACACCGCTGCCCACATCAGGGGCGTGCCACCGACTTTGTTCTTCACGTTCAGGTTCGCGCCCTTCGCCAGCAGCAGCTCGATAATCTCGACGTTACCGTTCTGCGCCGCGCCATGCAGGGCCGTATCACCGTCGTGGTCCTGCGCGTTCACGTCCGCGCCGCGGTCCAACAGCTTCTGCACCGCCTCCTTGTGTTCGCGCCAGACGTAAGTCATAAGCGGCGTGACTCCATTCAACCCTGTCGCGTTCGGATCGCTCTTCGGATCATTCAACAGAACTTCTGCAACCTCATCATAGCGGGCCTGGATCGCATGATGGAACGCTGTGTAATCCTGATTGTCTTTCGCGTTGACGTCCGCGCCGCGATCGACCAGCAGCTTCACCACCTGCAGATCGCCCCGTGCCGCGGCTGAGATCAAGACGGTGCGGCCATCCGATTCACTGCGCGAGTTGATGTTAATGCCGCCGTCCAGAAACGAGGTGATCGCTATCATGTCGCCCGCACGGGCAGCGGCGTGAAACCCCTTCTCGCCAAACTCATAACCGCGCAGCTTCAACAATTGCTGGGCTGCTTCCGGACGCGGCTTCTTCACCGGTTGGTGGGTGATCACGTAAGCGTCAGCCGCAAGCAAGACCAACGCCAACAACAGCCCTTTTTCACGGTTGGTCAGCTTTTGCAT
>DASTOZ010000484.1:0-6258 GCA_035762365.1 Pyrinomonadaceae bacterium
GACCGAGCTGCGTTTGTGCTCGGCACGGTTACGTCAGTCCTGCGTGAGCACCGGAGTTGGCTGGTCCAGCATTTCGGCAAGGGCTTTGCGGACGCAGTCGACATCGTACACAGCGCAGTCGCGATTTACGGCATGGCCCGCGTTGCCGTCGAGGCGCCGCGAATGATCCTTGCACTGAGAAACAGTTATCGTGCGTTCCGTCAATCAGCGCAAACTCAGGCGCCGAACTTCTCAGCCGCCGAGCAGTCTACGATCCAGCAGGTCACGCGCAGCACGGATGAACTGATCGAACAGGTGGACAACATCCAGGCCTCGCGTGCGGCGACGGCGGATGTAGCGGGTGGCGCCTCGCGTAGAAGACCGCCAGCCGGTTCAGGTGAACCGGCGCAGCCGACCATTCCTGATCGCCGGCACGTTTCGCAGATCGACGAGTATGGCTGCGGCGGAGCGTGCGGAGAGATGGCTGCCGAACATCACGGTGTGAACGTGACTGAGTCGCAGCTAATTCGGCAACCGGAGTTTACGCCAAGAGCTTCGGAAGAATCCGTACGCGCGTTGGGCGAAGCGCTCGCGAATAGGACCAGCGGTTATACAGGACAGGGGCTGGCAACTGCGCTCGAGCGGGAAGCCGCTGTTGCGGGCAGACAGTGGGTTTATCAAGACGTCCTGCCTGCGGGCGCAGGCGTAAGGGGACCTCTGACAGCGGCGGAAGTCGGCCAGGCTGTTGTTAGTGGACTCGAGCGCGGTAATGGTGTCTTCATCGCAAGAGTCGATGGCGGGGCGCATTGGATCGTCGTCGATGGATTACAAGGTGGAACGGTGTTGATAAGAGATCCAGCCGCGGCCGCTCCGGGTACAATACCCCTGCTGACATTTGCGCAACGGTGGCTCGGCGAGGCGGTCCTCGCGATAGCGAGGTAGTAATGGAGATCGTAATTCTATCGGTGGAACGGACGGATGCTGATCGCTGGGTGGCGCGATTGTCTTTGGACGGCAACCCTGGTCGGTTCATCGTCGAGTTTCGTCCGGGAGGTTCAGAGATCGTGAACTACGATCCTGAGCCGGCCATCGAAGGAACGCGCGAGGGGAAGGAAATCGCGTGGCTGCTCTCACGCCTGCGCCAGGGAGAAGAGCTTCAGTTTCCGCACCGAATCGACGTCGGCGATCGCTGGCCGAGTTGGCCCCCGGCAGGCGAACCGCAGCCGGGTGAAACTCGTTATCCGTCACGCGAGATCGTCTTGCTCGACGTCCGCGAGAGTGCGCCGGGATTTTGGACGGCAGACGTCCTGGTCGACGGAGAAAATGATCGCCTCGTAATTGAATTGCCCGAACAAAACGGGCGACGCATGTATCACGAGTTGAGTGTCGCGCTAAGTAAGACGAAGGGACTTGACGAGCTTTACGACGCAATTGTGCGGGCAAGTCGCGGGGAGAGCTTGAACTATCCTTTGCGAATCTCATCACGGACGCAGAAGTAATCGGAACCCCATTTCGTTCGAGGGCGTGGGAGAGGCAGCATGAAACCAGGCCTTCGACTACGAATAGCACTAACGATGCTTATTGCGTTCGGCGCACTGTCAATCACACCTGCGCAATCAACCAAATCGGCGAACGATCCTCAGACCGAAAAGGTTGATGCGTTGTTCGCGCAGTGGAACAAGCCCGACTCACCGGGTTGTGCCGTGGCGATCATCAAAGACGGCCGCGTTGTTTACAAGCGCGGTTACGGCAGCGCCAATCTCGACTACGACATTCCGATATCCTCAAAAACAGTTTTCAATGTCGGATCAGTCTCGAAGCAGTTCACCGCGATCAGCGTCGCGTTGCTGGCGCGCCAGGGCAAAGTCTCGCTCGACGACGATATCCGCAAATACTTGCCCGAGATACGGCAGTACTCGGCGCCAGTCACGATTCGAGGTCTGATTTATCACACGAGCGGAATTCGCGAGTACTCACATCTCATGCAGTTGGCGGGCATGCGTTTCGAGGACGCCGCGGCTGACGAGATCTACAAGATCATCGCGCGCCAGAAGGAACTCAACTTCGACCCGGGTGACGAATATCTTTACAGTAACTCGGGATACTTTTTGTTGGCGCGAATAGTGCAGCGAGTCAGCGGCAAGTCTTTGCGCGAGTTTGCTCAGGAGAACATTTTCAAACCACTTGGCATGGGTAGTACCCGCTTCCAAAACGATCAATCGGAAGTGATAAGAGATCGCGCAACCGGATACTCTTCACGAACCACCGGAGGATTCGCGGTTCAAACAACGATTTCCGAAGCTGTAGGCGCGGGAGGTCTGTTGACTGCGATCGATGACCTGGTCCTTTGGGAGCGCGTTTTCGATCAGAACAGTCTGCCCGGCGGTCCGGCCTTTATACGTGAAGCTCTAACCCGAGGAACACTCAACAGCGGCGAGAAGATCGACTACGGCTTCGGCATGGATATCGAGACGTATCGCGGCCTAAACGAGTTTGGCCATGGAGGCGCGACCAACGGTTTCAACGCCGACATGGTCCGGTTCCCCGATCAGCGATTCACTGTCGTTTGTCTCTGCAACCTTTCAAACATCGAGTCGGGAAGACTGACACGGCAGGTTGCCGACATTTATCTCGCCGGTGAATTCAAAGCAGAGAGCAACACTAACGGTTTGCCGGAACCCCGGGTCGTTCAAGTTTCCGATCAGGAACTCGCGGCCGTAGCCGGTTCCTATTTCAACTTCGCGAACAACAATTTCCGACGGCTGTACGTGAAGAACGGCAAGCTCATTTACTCGCGTGGCGCCAGCGAAAGTGAACTAGCCCCGCTCGGCAACAAGCGCTTTCTGATGCTGGGTGTTCCGGATCGGATCGAGATAAGTTTCAAATCGCCACGCGCTGGCGCGCCGTTGCAGATGTTTACTGCCGCGAATGGGAAAGTCTTCATCGTCCACGACGCAGTCAAACCCGCTAGTTACACACCGCCGCAGCTCAAGGAATTCAGCGGCACGTTTTACAGTGACGACATCGAAGCGACCTACACGATCACTTTGAAGGACGACAAGCTCGTGCTGCAAAGAAAGAACGTCGACGGAGAAACGCCGCTCTTGGGCCAGTTTGCGGACGCTTTTTCCGCCGCAGGAACTGGTGGCATTCGCTTCACGCGCGACGTGCAGAATCACGTCAACGGCTTGCTGTTGACGACCGGTCGCGTCAGAAACCTGCGCTTTGTGAGGATTCAAAGATCTCACAGCAACCCCCTTCCTTTTAACTAGGTTGTTTTATGCGACAAGTTTATAGTCGTTGTCGTATGAACCCACTCTGTGACTGGCGCCCGCCGGAACACTGGACGCGCATCACCACCATCGACATGCACACAGGCGGTGAGCCTCTTCGCGTCATCATCGACGGTCTACCTCCCATCGAGGGTCAGACCGTGTTGGAGAAGCGCCGTTACTTCCGCGAGCACTACGATCACTTGCGACGCGGCCTCATCTGGGAACCACGCGGCCACGCAGACATGTACGGCGCTGTCGTCACTTCATCCAGCGACGCCGACTTCGATGTCTTTTTTCTTCACAACGAAGGCTACAGCACGATGTGCGGTCACGCGATCATCGCGCTCACAAAACTCGTCGTCGAGATGAATCTCGTTAGTGACGACGAGATCAGGATCAACGTTCCCGCGGGCCGCATTCTGGCGCGAGCGTCTGTCTCAGATGGCCGAGTGGTGGAAGCGTCGTTTCGAAACGTTCCTTCTTTTCTTTATCTGCGCGATCAGCACGTGGACGTGGAAAGGATCGGCGCGGTGCGGTTTGATATCGCGTACGGCGGCGCGTTCTATGCGTTTGTTAACGCCGAGGACCTGGGACTGAAACTCGTTCCGCAAAACGCGAGTCGTCTGATCGACTACGGCCGCCGGATCAAGAGTGCGGTGATGTCGCAGTTTCCGATTAAGCATCCGGTGGAACCAGATCTGAGTTTTCTTTACGGCGCCATATTCACTGGACCGCCGCTCGACGCTACACACCACAGCCGCAACGTTTGCATCTTTGCCGACGGAGAACTCGACCGGTCGTCGACGGGTAGCGGCGTGAGCGCGCGCGCCGCGTTGCATTTTGCGAAAGGCGAACTGCAACTGAATGAGAGCATCACAATCGAGAGCATTCTCGGCAGTACGATGTGTGTGAAAGTGGTCGAGGTTACGAAGTTTGGCGAGTACGATGCGGTGGTGCCGGAAGTGGGCGGGACCGCGTCGATCGTTGCCCGCAACGAGTTCTACTTCGATCCGGAAGATCCATACTCAAACGGATTTATTCTCAGGTAGGTAAAGTCAGAATTACGGCGCGCTCTTGAGTGGCAGGCTCAGTAGCTGACTCCGGTACACGACATAAAACTTGCCTTGCTTCTCATCAACCCACATCGACAGGCTCTCGAAAGAGATCTGCGGAACGGTGAGCAGCGGTTTGAATGAGAAGTCGTTTAGGTTGTAGCGGCCAACCACTGTCTGGTTTTTTGTTCTGTCAGGAATGGCCGCCCAGTAGTGGCCCGCGCCATCCATCGGCTGCAAAAACCGCTTACCCTCTTCGAGCAAAGGTGCGAATTCGCCGGAGACGGATTTGAGTTCTCCCGTCTTCGGGTCGATCAAGTAGTGTTCAGTCTTGCCTCGGCGCAGCAATATCCTGTCGTGCACAGGGAGAAAAGCGATCGCCTCAAGGTCGCCCGAGGGTTCGACGTTGATTCTATACTCGCGCCCGGTTTCCAAATTCAGACGCACGAGATAGTTGGGCTCTGACCAATTACTATCGCTCTTCGATACAACAACCCACTTACCATCGGGAGTGACAACAGGCTTCAGGTACGCGCCATCCTCGCCACTAATGCGCACTGCTTTTGTGCCGGCAACCTGCTTCCACAGCCCATCGAAGTTCCGCGCAACCAGGATCGTATCCGAACTGATCGCTTGCACGTGCCGGTCCTCACGACGCGATGTGCCGTCCTCCTCGTCGAGCGGAAACCTGGTTGGATCAAGAGTTGAATATCCGTCGGGTAGAGGGGCGATCGAGGTGGCGTCTTTACCTTTTAGGCTGCGCCATGAGAAACGAGAGTGATAGTGTACAAGGTCTCGCTGCCGTCTTTCTGCGACAGCGTTGTCGTTGTCTTCCTCTTCCGCTTCCTCGGCATCGCGGTTTGCTCTCTCCTGCTCAGTCTCGTGTCGTTCGACAAAAATACGAATCTCGTCGCCGCGCTGCCAGACGTCTCGAACCGGCAGGTTCGCGTCTGAATACAAAACTTCGAGTCCCTTTATCTCCTTCTCAAAGTTGTAGTGCGTGGTAGCGTTTTCATCAAGGAGCGAAAAGTTTGCGAGGATGAACATTGCCGTCCCGCCGATTGCCTGATGGCTGAAGAGGCGTCGACCCGACTCCCTGGACACCATGAGGAATTCAGAAACCCAGCAATTGTGATGACAAGACCCGAACTGTGGAGGAAGATCGGCAATCCCATTGTTTGAAACGAACTCTTTGAAAATTGAAACGTTGCCTTTCGGCACTACGCCCTCGCGGTATCGCGACGCGTCTTCATAGTAAGTGTAGACAGCTTTGTCCGAATAGATTCTGAGCACGTGACTGTACTGTTCGTGGTTGGCGAGCAGCGCGAAAATCTCTAATGGACCACCAGGCTTGAGCAATTCGTCGCGTAGCTTACCTTCCAGTTTGCCGATCTGGTCGAAGTTGTTACCGGCGAGGAGTGGAACGTTTTCACGCCAGCCGGTGATGAACGCCTCGTTTGGGTGCTTTTGCAAGAGAAGTGTTCGGGCCTGCTTACTGTCTTCGGCCAGCAGATAACGCTCCGCAGCCGTCGCAAGTAGTACGTTCTTACTATTCAACAATGGTCCAACCAGATCGATTGGCAACGGTGTTTGCGTTAGACGAGCAGAGGCGAGCAACGCGATTTGCGCCGGTTGATCGCCGGAGCTCACGATACTCCCGACTGCATCGTTGTCCTCTAGCAAGATGGCGCCGATGCCCTGCGGCATACCGGCAACTGCCATTAACGAGTGCAGTTCAGAACGCACGCTTTCGCGCAAGTTTGCTCGGCGTTCGAGGGCAGTGATGATCGTCGTTGCGTCGGCAGTGTTCGCCGCGATACTTCTAACGAGATCGAGATCGACCTGAAGACCTTGCCAACGATGGGCCGTTTCCCTCAACGTTCGGCTCACGGCCTCGTTCGTTGTTCGCAAACTCGCTGCACGTGTTAGCACGGCGCGAACCAGAGAGTCAG
>DASTOZ010000485.1:0-9959 GCA_035762365.1 Pyrinomonadaceae bacterium
AAACATGCCGAAGATAAAGCAGCACGTGAGCGCGACCACGGCGCTTTGCAGCCACAGCGGCGAGAGATCGAAGAACTGTCGAAAAGCAGCGAGCGCGGATTTCCTTGCCGGTGCCGGGTTTGAAGGAACAAACCCCCTCAGCACCTCATCGCGCCACGCAACGATCGATTCGCGCACGCTGCCGCACGAAGCAGCTTCCTCGCGGCAGTTGCGACACTCGCGCAGGTGCGATTCAAACTCACGCGTTTCCGTCGCGTTCATCTCGTTATAAAGGAACGCCATCAAATCTGACGAGCGTTCACAAGCGGGAGAGTTCGGTGTGTTGTCCATACTAATTTCTGCTTTCAAACTTCTGCAGCCGCATCTGCAACTGCTTCATCGCCGTGTACAGCCGCGATTTGACCGTGCTTAACGGCAGGTCGAGCACGTCTGCGATCTCGCGAAATGTCAGCTCTTCAAACTCTTTCATGATCACGACCTGACGCAACTCCATTGGCAAGCTGTTAACCGCCCGCCGCACGGCCACCGTTTCCTGCCTGCTCTCGACCACTCGCGACGGCGCGTAACGAACAGGCATCGCAAATCGCGCCGAATTCTTTTCCTCCTCGTCATCGAGCGCGGCTTCACTTCTGACTCGTGCCTGCCGCTGACGCGTGATGCACTGGTTGACGGCGATCCGATGCAGCCAGGACGAGACTTTTGCCTCGCCGCGAAACCCGCGCAGGTTCCGAAACGCAGCCAGAAACGTCTCCTGCGTCGCATCGCGCGCGTCTTCCTCGCGCCCGAGAATCCCGTACGCAAGCGCGAATATCCGCCGCTCCCAGCGCCGCACAATCTCGCCAAAAGCGTCAGGTTCGCCGGTCAGAGCCCGCTGCACGATGATCTCGTCGGTGCCTGAAGTATCCATCCGTGCCCGCTATTTGGACGTTCATCGACCAGTTCCAGCCGAAAAATTACGACCAGCCAGACCTCGAGAGTGTTCAACGAGGGCAAATCGCGTTGACACCAAAGCAGTTGGTCGACAATAATGGGTGCGCACGGGCGATGGTGCCCGGACACGAACCCGACAACCTTCCGCCGCAAAAACACCTGCCGCGATTGTACCGCCAGATTCCACGAATGCTCGAAAAGCTCGGACGTATCCGTCTCCTCTATATCGTTCTGGGAGTCCTGCTCCTGGTCGGCCTGCTCCCGCTCGCCTTCGCCGGTGTCCTCCTCTCAAACCGCAGCGCTGATGAACTCCGCTCGATCGAAGGTCGCTACCAGGCACAGCTCGTGCAGGACAAAGCCCGCCAAATCGAACTTTACGGCCAGCGCTATCGTGACGTCGTAACCGGTCTCGCCGGCGCTTTCGAGATCGCGGGTGGCATCCAGGCTTTCGACGATCGTGGCTACGATGAACGCCTGCAAATGCGGCTACAAGAGGACCCGAACCTCATCGCGCTCGCCCTCTGGCCCGTCGACGGCACGCTCCATCGTGCGTTTCAACCCGATGTGATCAAACTGGAAGAGGTCGACGCGCGGGTGAGCGAGGTTTTGGCGCGCATGAACGGCCGTGGCGCCGTAGTTAGCCGACCACAGATCATCCGCTCCGGACAGGAGATGGCGTTAACGATCGCCGAACCGGTACTCGGCGGCGCGAACAATCAAGAGGTCGTCGCGGCTGTGGTCGCGATAGTCTCGTTTCAGGAAGTGTTCGCCGCAGTGCAGCAGCCGACTTCGAAGAGCGAACGCGAACTCTTGAACGCCGGGCTGCCGGTCGTATTCGTCGTCGATCAGAACGGGCGCGCGGTTGCGCACCCCGAGCCCAGTGTCGCCTTCTCAGAAAAACCGATGACTGACCTGAAAGTCGTACAAGACTGGCAGGAATCAGGCGCGCAGGTTCAATCCGCGCTCGCTCCGTTCTCAGCTACTCGCGATGGACGTACCGTAGAAATGCTCGGCTCTTACGCGACCGCGCAACTCGACAAGAACTCCCGCCTCGGCGTGATCGCGATTCAGGATGAAGCTGCGGCGTTGGCGTCGGTCGCCGACATGCGCTGGCAAACGCTTTGGATAAGCTTGATCGCGGCGCTGCTCACGATCCTCATCGGACTTTTCTTCGCAAACAAGCTGACGCATCCCGTGAGCGAGTTGGCGGGTGGCGCTCATCGCATCGCGTCCGGCGACTTCTCGAAACGTATCGAGGTCACCAGCCGCACCGAACTCGGCGACCTCGGCAACTCGTTCAACCTGATGACCGATCAAGTCGAACGCTTCATCAGCGACCTACAGAAATCGGCCGAAGAGAATCGTCAGTTGTTCATTGGCACTGTCAAAGGACTCGCGGCCGCAATCGACGGGAAAGACCCGTACACTCGCGGTCACTCGGAACGCGTGTCCCGTTTCTCGATGGCGATTGCGCAACGTCTCGGTCTTTCGGATGAAGAGATCGAGAAGATTCGCATCAGCGCGCTGTTGCACGACGTCGGCAAGATCGCGATCGACGACAACATTCTCAAGAAGCCCGCGGCGCTGACCGACGACGAGTACGAGATCATGAAGCAGCACCCGCAGAAGGGCTACAAGATCATGTCGCAGATTCCGGCGATGAAGGAGTTTCTGCCGGGAATGTACATGCACCACGAGATGGTCAACGGCATGGGCTACCCGCAGGGCCTGAAGGGCGACGAGATACCGCTGATGGGCAAGATCGTCGCGGTCGCCGACACATTCGACGCGATGACGACCGATCGCCCGTATCAGAAAGCGATGAAGTTTGAAGACGCGTTGGCCCGAATCGAGAGTTTTGTCGGCACGCGTTACGATGCCGCCGTTGTCGGTGCCCTTTCCGACGCATGCAAAGAAGGACAGATCCGTCCCGGCGTCGTGAAGCTCAGAAAACCGGGTCAGGCTGCGCCAAAGCCACCCGTGCAAGTCTCGCAAGCGCCTCTGGTGACGCAGATTTGAATCTCCGAGATCTGTCGCTATAATCCATCCCTTCATGGGACTTTTTTGGCGACGCAAGAAGGAAGATCAGTTTGTCTCACTTCGTTTAAACGAACCGGCGGCAAGCGAACCATCTCCTCAAACCCCTGAACCACAGCCGGAACCACAATCCAGACCTGAACCGCCGGTCGCCGTAGCCGCACCGCCGGTTGTCGAGCCGCCCGTTAAAGCAGCGCCACCGCCTCCGGTGCCGCCTTCGCGTTCACCGTTTCAGACGTCAGTGCTAGGTCTCAACCTCTCGATGGAGGAGTTGCAGGCCCAGGAAGCCGCGCTGGAACAGGAGTTTTCCACGAGGTTCCGTCGCGCAGTCGCGGCAACGCGCGATTCACTTTCCGAAAAACTCGACACCGTCTTTGCCGGTCGCAAACAGATCGACGACGAGTTGTTGGACCAACTCGAGGAAGTTTTGATCGCCGCCGACATCGGCGTGCCGACGACCCTCGAGATTCTCGAGACCGTCCGGCGTGGCATTGCGCGCAAGCAAATCAACGATATCGAAGCGCTAAAGCTTGCCATCAAGACTGAGCTGTTGAATATCCTGCAAGCGTCTGCACGCCAGGGCGTCGCGTCAGAATCCACTGTACCGGAGAGCGTCGCGCCGTATGTGATGATGATCGTCGGTGTGAACGGCGTCGGTAAGACGACGACGATCGGCAAGCTGGCCCAACGAATCAAGGCCGAAGGCAACGACGTGCTGATCTGCGCGGCGGATACGTTTCGTGCAGCAGCGTCGGACCAGCTCGCGATCTGGGCCGAGCGTACCGGAGTGCCGCTGATCCAGCAGAAGCAGGGGACTGACCCCGCAGCCGTGTTGTTCGACTCGTTGAAAGCCGCCAAAGCGCGAGGTTCGGAAGTCTTGATCGTCGATACCGCCGGACGTCTGCATACGAAGTCGAACCTGATGGCGGAGCTGGAGAAGATGAAGCGCGTGGCGGCGCGCGAAGTCGAAGGTGCGCCGCACGAGACGCTGTTGGTGGTCGATGCGGTCACCGGACAAAACGGACTCGAACAGGCGCGCCAATTTTTGAAAGTCGCCGGAGTTACCGGAATCGTCCTGACCAAGCTCGACGGCACGGCCAAAGGCGGCATCGCCGTCGCTATTGCGAAAGAATTGAACCTGCCGATACGCTACGCGGGAATTGGTGAGAAAGTGGACGACCTCGTCGTATTCGATCCGCAGCAGTACGTGAATGGGTTGTTTGGGAATTGAGACCCGCAGTGCAGACCGTAACTGAATCCATTACCACATGGACCGACACGGATCGGCGCATGATGGCCCGCGCGCTGGAGCTCGCGCGCAGGGGTGTGGGCCAGGTGAGTCCCGGGCCGTTGGTTGGTTGTGTGATTGTCAGTCCTGGTGGCGAGATCGTTGGCGAAGGGTTTTATCTGTTCGAAGAGCTGAACCACGCCGAGACGATTGCGTTAGCCCAGGCTCGTGACAAGGCCCGCGGGGCCACGGCTTATGTTTCGCTCGAGCCTCACGCACATCACGGCCGTACGCCGCCGTGCACCGACGCGTTGCTGGCGGCCGGCATCAGGCGCGTCGTCGCGCCGATCGAAGACCTGAATCCAAAAGTTTCCGGCAAAGGCTTCGCGCATCTACGCGCGGCTGGAATTGAAGTTCAGACTGGTCTACTGGCAGATCAGGCAACGCAACTCAACGAGGCCTATCTTCATTTCATGCAGACCGGGTTGCCGTTCGTTCATCTGAAGCTCGCGGTGTCGCTCGATGGAAAGATCGCGACGCGCACAGGTGACTCGCGTTGGGTTTCGGGACGAGAATCTCGCGAGCGTGTTCAGGAACTACGACACCAATACGACGCGATCATGATCGGGGCCGGAACGGCGGCCTGCGATGATCCAGTATTGACCGATCGCTCGGGACTGCCACGCCGTCGTGCGCTGGTCCGAGTTGTCGTGGGCGACGAGTCTCGTCTGTCACCGGATTCGCAGTTGGTGAAAACGGCAGCGGAAGGAGCGCCGTTGCTGGTGCTCGGCGGGGATCTGCATTCGATTCTAAAAGAGCTTGCCGATCGTTCGTTGCAAAGCGTGCTGATCGAAGGTGGGGCGGGGATCGCCGGTGAGTTTGTCGATGCCGGGCTGGTCAACAAAGTGACCTTCTTCGTCGCGCCGAAGCTCGTCGGTGGTACGGCGGCGCCCAGCGCGATCGGAGGGACGGGTGTCGAGAAGATGGCCGACGCGTTGGAGCTCGAACGCGTGCAAGTGGTCCAACGAGGCAAGGACCTGGAGATCTCCGGCTACCCGCGCTACCGAAAGGGATGAACCCGCGTCCGCTAAAACGGCCGATGAAACGGCTCGGCCAACATTTCCTCAAAGATCCGAGAACTGTTCAGCGCATAGTCGAAGCGCTCAATCCCGCAGCGAATGAAACGATCGTCGAGATTGGGCCAGGCACCGGTGCGCTCACGGCGGCTTTGTTGGAGCGGGCAGGACGCGTCGTCGCGGTCGAGTTTGACGAGAACCTCGAGCCGCTGCTGCGCGAACGCTTCGCAGATCGAGCGAACTTCAAGCTCGTCATGGGCGACGCGCTGACGACTGACTTCTGCGCCGAGATCCAACCCGCTTCGAGTGCGCGCTTGGCAGCGAATCTTCCGTACAACATCTCCACCGCGATTCTCCAACGGTTGATTGTGCAGCGTGAATGTCTGACCGAGATGGTCGTGATGCTGCAACGAGAAGTCGTCGAGCGCGTCCTCGCGCCGGCGGGATCGAGCGCACGCGGATACCTGTCAGTGCTCGTCGAAGCGTACGCTGAAACTGAGAAGCTGTTTGATATCGCGCCCGGTGCGTTCCGGCCGCCGCCGAAGGTTTGGAGCAGCGTCATGCGGCTCACATTCAAGCCGCGGATCATCGCGAATGAAGTGTTGTTTTGGGAGACGGTGAGTGCGGGATTTGCACAGAAACGAAAGACCATCCTGAACAACCTCCGTCATGCCGCGGGTCGTTTGCAGGCCGTCCTCGCGCGCAATGGCGGCGCGAGCATCGTGCTGTGCAAAGCTGAAGTTGAATTACAACGCCGCGCCGAAACGCTAACGATCGACGAGTGGGCGCGAATCGTTGCCGCGATGGTGTAACTTAACTTTGATTCCGTTCTTCGGACGGAGCGACAGCACCGGCAACACTTCCACTTTTTCATCCGTCAGCGTGAACCTGAACCGCTGTCCGATCGTCGCCAGCAGCAAAACGATCTCCATCATCGCGAAATAGTTCCCGATGCACTGCCTTGGGCCACCGCCGAAAGGGAAGTAGGCGTACTTCGGCAGTTGCTCGCTCGCACCGTTGGCCCATCGTTCCGGCTTGAACGACGCCGGCTCGTCGAAGAAGCGCGGATCGCGATGCGTGACCCATTGAAACGCAAACACCTGCGTCCCTTTCGGCACATGAAACCCGCCGAGCTCCGTGTCTTCGATCGCCTCGCGTCCGACCGCATACGCCGGCGGATACAACCGCATCGCCTCCTTCGCGATCATTTCCGTGTACTTCAACCGCGGCAGGTCCGTTACTTCCGGCGTGCGTCCCCCCAACACCTCGGCCAACTCCGCGTGAAACTTCTTCTCGGCCTCCGGATTGGAGGCCAACAGATACCAACTCCATGACAACGACAGCGCCGTTGTTTCATGTCCCGCCAGAAACAACGTCATCACTTCGTCGCGAAGTTGCGCGTCGGTCATCTGGCTACCGTCTTCGTCCTGTGCTTCGAGCAGCATCGACAACAGATCGCCTTCGTCGGAGCCACTCGCGCGCCGTTCGGCAATGATGCGAAACACGATGCGATCGATCTCGCTGACGGCGTTGAAGTAGCGACGATGACCTGGCGTCGGCAAACGATTGTCGAGGATCCATTTCAGCGTCGCTTGTGACGCAAACGGTTTCACCAGGCTGCTGAGCACCTGGCCGACGTGGTCCGCATCGCGCGAGACGTCGGCGTTGAAAAGCGTCTTCACGACGATCTCGAGCGTGAGACGAGTCATGTCGCGCGACAGGTCTCGTGGTTCGCCGTCTTTCCACGCGTCAATCGTGCGTTGCGCGTACTGGACCATGATGTCGCCGTACGAGCTGATACGTTGCCGGTGAAATGCGGGTTGGGCCAGGCGTCGTTGTCGCCGCCAGAACTCGCCTTCACTCGTCACCAGACCATTGCCGACGAGCCGGTGAAAGAACGGCGAACGAAGCGACTGTGCTTTGCGGTAACTGCGGGCGTTTGTCGTGAGAATTGCTTCAATATCACGCGGGTTGTAAAGAAAGTAAGCGTGAACGTAGAGAAACCGCGTATGGACCACATCGCCAAAGTCGCGACAACGTTCAATAAAGCCGAGCGTATCGCGATTGAACTCGCGCATCACGCCCATGACCAAACTGCCCTTCGGCCCCGGCGGCCTCTTCTGTGTCATCGTGTGAAGATTGTATAAGTAACTTGATTTTTGCAACCAGAGGAGTTCCTTCGACGTGTTTGCATCTCTCCCAATCTCAAAGAGGAGAAAACTCAATGTCAAAAGCAAAGAGCTATACCCGCCGGCAAGTCATCGGCACAATGGCAGCCGCAGTAGCAACCACGACCGCATTCGAAGCAAGTGCGGCAGAATCGGGCCCAAACGTATCTCCCCAGGTCCAGGCCGCTCGCGTTACTGGATACGCGTTCGGGTGGAATACCAAAGGTAGAACCGGGATTGTGTACTTGTATCTGGAGAACGGGAGCACACCTGCCACGATTAATGTCGCGTCCCCTGACGAATTCGTCGGCTACCTCGCCATTCTGAAAGAGCAACAGTCGTTTTTCGACTCGAACGGATGGTTGTACAGCGGAACGCAAAACCCACGTCGATGAATCCATCTTCAACGGTCTTTCCTGGTCTCCATCACACCGCTGCGGATGCCTTGCGCGGCACGCGTGATGAGTTGGTCCAGGCGGCGCAGGCGGGTCTCTTCCTTCTTGGCGCTCATTACCCAGAAGATGCACGTTCTGCGAATCGAAGGTGGCTCAGTTTGGAAGAATTCCCAGGCGGACTTGTTGGCGCGAAACTTCTTTTCAAACTCGGGTGAGAACTCGCGCGCCGCGTTTTCGAAGGCGTAGATCCCTGTGCGATTCGGATCGCGCAGCGCATACGCCTTCAGCCCGGGTTCGGCCATGCGCTTCTCCTTCAGCAAACGCTCGACGTGCCGCACGTTCACGTTGCTCCAGATGCTCTTCGGCTTTCGCGGCGTGAATCGAATCGTGTAACTCGTCTCGTCGAGACTCCGTCGCACGCCATCGATCCAACCGAAACAAAGCGCTTCGTCAAGCGCCTCCGGATACGTGACGCTTTTCTTCCCGGAGTCTTTCTTGTGAAAACCGAGCAGCAATTCGGTGGCGCTATCGTGGTTCTTTTCCAACCACTGGCGAAACTGCGCGGGCGAACTGAAAAACTTTGGCTTCATCGACCGCAAATCTAACGGGTGGGCGCTTTCCCCGGCAACCACATCGGACGGAAGTTGGAGTTTGCCAGCCAGCGAATCGGCCCGACGACCGAGTTGAGTGAGCGCGTCATGAAAGGGAAGTCGATCTTGCCGATCTCGTCACTGGCCCGGTGATAATCGGTGTGCAGACCAAAACTCGAAATCGTATGGGCCACGACGCCCTTCACGGCGAGCGTGTAGTTGTCGGAACGTTGGAAGAAGTTTTGCTCGGGATGCGGATCGGCAACCAGCGCCGCACCGTGCTTCGCAAGTGTTGGACCAAGATCGGACCGATCGAAACCTGTTAGCCACAGCGTTCCCGCGGGAACTTTCGCATCCGGTCGGCCGAGCATTTCGAAGTTGATGTTTGTGACCATGTCGGTCAGCGGCACAGGCGAGTTTGCAATGAAGTAGCGCGAGCCGTAGCCGCCCGATTCCTCGCTGCCGAAGCAGACAAAATAGATCGTGCGTCGTGGCCGCCGTCCGGAAGCGAAGACGCGCGCCATCTCGAGCACCGCGACACAGCCGGAAGCGTCGTCGTCAGCCCCGTTGAAGATCTTGTCGCCGCCCGTAGCAGCTTCGTTGACGCCGAGATGGTCCAGGTGAGCACTGAGCACGATCACCTGGCCGGCGGCTTTCGGATCGGAGCCACGCAAAATGCCGACGGCGTTCCAGGTCGAGCGCGATTCGGCGGCTTCAGTTTGGCCCGAGAACTCGGCCTTGGCGCCGTCGCCCATCGCCGTCAAAGCTTCCAGCGCTTCTTTGCGGAGGTTGATCACGGCGAACGGACGGTCGCCACTGGTGTCGCCCGCGATTCGGCCCGGCAGCGATGGTAAGCGCGCGTTTCCCGCTTCACGACTGCGCTTGTTGTTCTCCGTTTCGAGCAACGCGACCGCAGCCGCGCCGTCCGAATACGCCTTCATGATCGTCTCCTGCCGCTTCTGCGGATCGTGCAGCGATTTGATGACGACAACAGCGCCTTTGGCGGCAGTGCCTGTCGAGTCGATCACCTGGATGTCGCCAGCGATCTTCGTTGCGCGTAGAAACGCGACGAGAAAGTCTTTGCCGAATTCCCAAGTCGTGGTGTTGGCGCCTGAAGTGACTTTGAAGGACGGTGGTGCGGTGAACCGCGTCGACTCGAGTGTCACGCGTTGCACGAAGTCTTTACTGCCGGACGCGCCGGCATCGCCGCCCGGCTCGAGGCCAAACGAACGAAACTGCGAACCGATGTATTCGGCGGCAAGTCGTTCGTTGTTTGTACCGCTGCCGCGTCCCTGCATTGCGTCGCTCGCGAGAAAACCGAGCTCTGCGCGAATGTTTCGTTCAAGAATGGCAGTAGGGGCAGTGGCGGGTCGGGCACGCCTGGTCTGCGCGGAAACCGGCAGCGAAGCGATGTTCAGCAGAGCGATGAGCAGAATTGTGACAGACAGCCTCAGAGCGCGACGTTGAAGGTGCATCCGAGTTTCCTCTTCTTTGTCTCGCGCTACCGCGCCGTTGATGTACTCGTTGGACCAGAA
>DASTOZ010000486.1:0-4282 GCA_035762365.1 Pyrinomonadaceae bacterium
GGACCTCGCCGAGTCGCGCGCCGGAAGAGCGTTGCATCTCGCGCGCCACCTGCAGCTGAATTTCGTCAACTTTTCCGTAATGAAGCAGCACCTGGCCCAGGTACTCACGCGGATCGTTTGATTTCGAACCGACGATCAATCCGTTCTCGAAATAGACCTGTTTGCTGACGTTACCCCGATCGAACTTCAGTGTGCCCGACTTTCTTCCGGCTGCCAGAAACTGGAGCAGGTCAGTCAGACTCATCGTTTTCAACGTGCCTTGAATCGCCATCTATTTGTTGGTTTTTGTAAGCCGCTCGCGCCGCGTGTCTACCGTTTGGTGAGGTTCTCGGGGGAACTCACTGTTGGACCATCGATGGTTCAGGGCTGCGTAAAAACTCGTCAATCTTCCACCAGGTCCGCGGAGATCGCCGGTGCTTCTGGTCCGGCTTCCTTCGCGAGTTTCAGCAGGAAGCGCAACTTGTCTGTCTGCTCTTCATTCAAGTCGACGAATTTGACGCCAAACCCGAGTCCATGATGGTGATGCCGCACCTCACCTTCCAGATATAGCCAGTCCCCGTCAGGAAGGAGTACGCGAAAGGCGACG
Organism: Pyrinomonadaceae bacterium; assembly: GCA_035762365.1. Lineage (GTDB taxonomy): Bacteria > Acidobacteriota > Blastocatellia > Pyrinomonadales > Pyrinomonadaceae > PSRF01. Next base: position 587 of record DASTOZ010000486.1, read on the forward strand.
ATCTCGCCGGACATCACCTCGCCAACTGTGTCGAGGTAACAGCCGCCTTCAGAAAGATCGGTAACGCGGGCGGAGTGTCGTTCTTCTCCACCGTGCCAAACCGCATCGAGGCGCACGCTTAAACGTGGTTTCGCCCGTCGCTCATCCATAACCCAAGCATCATAGGGTTTTTGACGACGTGAAGAAAAGATTTTTTTACTATTTCAGTTTTTGTCAGACCGCGCTGCGAACTTTTAGCGCTTGAGGAATGATCTGGAACGTAGCCGGGAGCTTTCCAGGAAGTTCTCCATCCACTTCCAGATGTACTTCTGAAGTTCGATCGGGGGGACGTACGACAACTTTTCGCGCCAGTGCATGGCTGACTTCCGGCATCGAAAGGTGCGCGCCAAGATACACGCGCGGCGCGCTCGTAAAAATCTTCAGCGCACTCAGGTCGCCGATCCCGACTACGTCAAACTGCCCGTCAGTGAGTTTTGCGTCCGGCGCGATCTTCATGCCGCCGCCGAAGAACCGCGCGTTCGCGATGCACAGATTTGCCACCACCAGATTGCGCTCGTGTTCGTCGTCAAGCTGAACCACGAGTCGCGTGCTTTTATTGCGAAGCGCCGTTTGCAGCATCGAAACGCCAAACGAAATGCGCCCGCCGAGCCGTTTCGGCGTATTGACCGGAAGCCAGTCGGGTGCGCCGGCCTTCACGCGCTCGATCACTTTCGTGCTCATGCCGCACGACGCGACGCCGAGAAAATAACGCATCGCTTCATCGCCGTTGTGATCGACGAATGAGACGCGCCCGACGTCGATGGTTCGCGTTTGGCCCGTGCGTAACACGCGCGCCGCCGCACGACTCTGCGCGGGTATTTCGAGTGTTCGTCTGAAGTCGCCGCCAGTGCCGCTCGGCACGATGCCGAGTTCGACGTCTTTTCCCGACGACAGTATGCCGTTTGCGACTTCGGAAACCGTGCCGTCGCCGCCGCAGGCGATGATGAGCTTCACTCCTTTGCGCGCTGCCTCGGTCGCCAACGTCACGGCATGGCCCGCGCTTTCGGTGAACACGTTTTGAAACGCCCCAAATTGCGAACGCAGATCGCTCGCGATCTGAGACCAGACCTCGGCCGTGCCGCCACCGGCCGACGTGGGATTTACGATCACCAAGGGTAATGACATCGTCTATTTGCCGAGCAACTTTCGATCCTCGTCACCCAGTTCGGCGATCTTCTGCATCACTGTGTCGGCGATTTCCTTGTGTGTTCGCAGGCGATCCGGTTTGTCGAGATGCTCCGACAGATCGAGCAGCGGTCCGAAGTGAATGCGAATCACGTCCTCGCGGTTCCAGTTTCGCATCACTTGTCGCGGCAGGCTATTGCACAAGCCCGCGATGAACACGGGAATGACCTGCGGCCGCGCGTCCATGATCAACTTCCCCACGCCCGGTTGTGCTCGCAGAAACGAGTAAGGATCCTCCGCTTTGTTCCGCGTGCCTTCCGGATGAAAACCGATGATGTTGCCTGGTCCAGTGCGCGCGAGAGCCGCAAGTTTACGAAAGGAGTACTTATCAAACGGTCGCTTCTCAGGCAGCGGATGATCGCCGGTCGAAAAGAACGGCGGATACATAGACCACCAGCCCATGATCAAATTAACGAGCAGTCCGATCGGATTCTGATAAAAGAACCTGCCGCGCACCGGAAAGAAAAGTTGTTTGCGCCAGCTCGTGTTGCGAAAGAGCACCGTCGAAACGGCGTACATGTCGAAGAACGAGCGGTGGTTCGCGACGAGCAGCAGCGGACGATCACGCGACGCAGCTTCAACGTGCTCGAGGCCGTACACGTTCATGATGTTGTACGTCGAGAGGTGGATCCAGCCCGCGCCCATGGTGCTTTGGCACCACGTCCAAAAACGTTTCCACTTGCCGCGGTTCATCCGCTCGACGATGCGAAGCGCGAGACGTTCGAACGAGGAGAGCGCGTGTAGTTCTTCCGGCGTAGGCAGGACGTTGGGATCTGGACTTTGGTCTTTGGCCTTTGGTCTTTGGTCTTGCAGGGCAGGATGGGGGGTTTGGTCGTTACTGACGCGAGCCGAGTCCTGCTCTAGCTGTGAGTTTGCCGTGTTCAAGTGTCGTCTCAAACCATCAAAGACCAAAGGCCAAAACCAAAGACCCACTTATTCTATCGAGAAGTATTTCGCCTCCGGATGGTGAACAATAATAGCCGATGTCGATTGTTCAGGCTCAAGCTGAAACTCTTCCGTCAGCGAGACGTCAATGCGGCCCGGCTCGAGCAGAGTGAAAAGTTTTTGCTGGTCCTCGAGGTTCGGACATGCAGGATAACCAAAACTGAAGCGCGAACCCTGGTACTGCTGACGGAACAATTGCGTCAGCTCGCCGGCGTCCGAACCCGCGATCCCCATTTCGTGACGAATGCACTGGTGCCACAGCTCGGCCAGCGCTTCGGCGGTTTCGACGCTCAGGCCGTGGAAGTAGAGATAGTCGGTATAGTTATCGGCCTTGAACAACTGGTGTGAATATTCGCTTGCTCGTCGTCCGACGGTCACGAGATGAAACGCGACAACGTCCATCCGACCTGACTCGCGCGATGCAAAATAGTCTGCCAGACACAGATGCTTGCCCGCAGGCTGGCGCGGAAACGTGAAGCGCACGTTCTCGTTTTGGTCCTTGTCGTAGACGATCAGATCGTTCCCTTCCGACTGGCAGGGGAAATAACCGTAGACGATTCGCGGCACGAGCAAATGATCGCGGATCGAGCGTTCCTTCAGCTCTTCGTAGATGGGTTTGACCTTCTCACGCACGAGCGCTTTGTACTCGTCGGCCGGCATACGTCCCTGTTTGAACTGCCACTGTCCTTTGAACAGCGCAGTCTCGTTCACGTAAGAGAAAACGTCTTCGAGGTGGATGTCGTCGACGATGCGCGATCCATAAAAAGGCACCTTGGGAATCGGTGCGTTGGGATCGACATTCGAACGCGTGGTGTGACTCGTGTCGGCGATCACGCGCGGCTTCGCGATTCTGCGCACGCCGAGTTTTGCGTCTTCACCCACGAGATCTTCCAGGTCGTCACCGGCTTCCGAGGTCGGAGCAGCGGCCGTTTTTGCGGGCTGTTGCGCGGCTTGGCCGTCTTCGCCGACGAGCAGGTCCATCGTGTGCAGACCGGCAAACGCGTCGCGCGCGTAGAAGAGTTGACCAAGATAGAGCGACTTCAGATCGTCTTCGACATACTTGCGCGTCAACGCAGCGCCGCCAAGGACCACGGGCACCTTGATCCCGCGCTCGTTCATCAGTTCCAGGTTCTCTTTCATGATCAAGGTCGACTTCACGAGCAACCCGCTCATGCCGATGGCATCGGCGCCGTGTTCGTCGTACGCCTTGAGAATGCTTTCGATCGGCTGCTTGATGCCGAGGTTATGCACCTTGTAGCCGTTGTTGGTCAGGATGATGTCGACAAGGTTTTTGCCGATGTCGTGCACGTCGCCCTTCACCGTGGCGAGCACCATCGTTCCCTTCGCAGTCGCGCCGCCCTTCCTTTCCATGAACGGTTCGAGGAAACGAACGGCAGTTGCATCTGGCCGCTGCCGAATAGATCGCCGACGACTTTCATGCCGTCCAGAAGAATGTTGTTGATAATGTCGAGCGCGGAATATTTCTCGAGACCGGTTCGCAGCTCGTCTTCGAGGCCGATCTTCTCG
>DASTOZ010000487.1:0-2784 GCA_035762365.1 Pyrinomonadaceae bacterium
CAAACAGGGCGATAAAGCTGAGACTGTGCCCGCGCCGGCGAATCCAACTGCCGGCGCCAGTCAACAATGAGGAATCACGCTGCGTCGTCTGGGCGACGGGCGGCGCGGGAGCAGGAACAGGTACGTATTCCGGATCGTCAAAATGTTTTAGTTTTCCGGCGTTGGGCCAGGCTTCGATCTTGGCCGCAGTTTCCCGGTCGCGACCCGCACGGCCCGGAAAAATGCCTTCGTAATCGAATGCGTCAGGTTTCAACGGCATAGAAAAACATAGACCTACGGATAAGCAACCACGCAGTAAAGCTTGCCGACCTTTGTGATTTCGTGTCGACTGAATCCGGCTTCCTTCATCAGCTTGCTAATTCGCGCGGCGCTGTAGAAGTAAACGTCGCAGCCCTTCAGCGTCAGGCGCACTTTGCGCACGGGCGCGCGCCACGTGTACAACCGCGGAAACGCCATGATCGCCTTGTCAGTGCTCACCTCGCGCATTTTCTTCAGCACCGGCAGTGGGTTGCTGATGTAGTCGAAAAGCCCGATACCAAAACTCACATCGAACTTCGACTCAGGGTTGTACTCCAGCAGATCCGTCTGAATGAAGGTACAAATGTCGGACAGGTTCTCCGCGTCACTCGACTGCTTACAGAGACCGATCATCACCTCCGCGATGTCGATGCCGACCACTTTCGCGGCGCCCTTGCGCGCCAGCTCGAGCGAATAAAGCGCGTTGCCGCAACCGACGTCGAGAAACGTACGACCTTTGATGGGCTCGCAGTTCGCAATCGTGAACTGGAACCGCTCGTACATGTCTTTGCGAAAGATCTGGTCGAGCTTGTTCGACAACTTCGATTTGCGATGCGTGTAGATCCGCTGAAAAGCATCGGCCTCGCTGTTCCAGAAGGCACGCTGGGCCTGAATTTCGTTACTCAAATCTGAAGCACCTCTCTAACCGTGGTGAATTGGAAATCGTTGACCAGCCGGCCTAGCCGCCGCTCCGTTTGATCTAAATTGCGATAGTGACGGAACTTTTGAGAACGCGACAAATTTTTTATGCGCGGCTGTTCCGGATCGAGCTCCCAGGGATGCAGGTAGAAGACAACCGCGCGTCCCTGTTCGTTCACTTTACTCATGCAGTAGCGCGTGTAGGCGTACGGAAACAGACGGAAATAACCGCCGCCGCAGAACGGAAAACGACGTCCGAACATCTCGAGCACGCTCATCGGAAACTCGTAGAGCTTGTCGGTAATCTTGTACGGACTCAGCGGCGCGTCGGCGATGCCGTAGTCGGGATGAAACCCGACGGGAAATACTGACGAGTCGTATTGAAAACCGTACTTCTCGAGGATCGGCAGCGCCCAACCTTTCGTGGCATTCACCATCGAAAACGACGGCGCGCGAAACCCGATCGGCTGCGACTTGATCCCGGTCTTCGCAATCGCCTCGAGCGCTTTCCCGAGGTCTTCGTCAAACTCTTCCGGTGTGATCTCGGTCAGCAGCAGGTGGTTGTAACCGTGCACGCCGATCTCGTGGCCGCGTGCTTCAACCTCACGAATCAGATCGGGCGCGCGTTCGGCCACCCAGCCGAGAATGAAAAACGTCGCGCGGACATTGTGACGGTCTAACAAGTCGAGAATGCGCGTCGTGTTCGCGCGCACGCGCAGCTCGCACTTGTCCCAGTCGTCGCGTTTGATTGCCTGCGCGAGGTTGTGCACGCAGAACCAGTCTTCAAGATCTATCGACAGTGCATTCTTCATGCTGTTTATTCGCGGCTCGGTTCCCAACGCGTATACCTTTCCCCGGTCAAAAACTTAACGAATGCGATCAACGAAGCCAGGTTCGTGATCACGAAATACTGCGGCAACGCCAACAACCCGGACGTCAAACCTGCTCGCTCGAGGATCCACGAAACCAGCGCCGCCATGTAAAAAGCGACTTGCATCACGAACACCGCCGCATAAAAACCACTGCGCGTCGCGAGCACGCCCGAAGTCACAAAGATCGCGATCAAGAACACCGGCACGAGATATCGCATAACCTTGTGCGACCACAACTCGACCGCATAAAAACCGCTCTTGAACGGATTGAGCACGTTCCGGTTTCGCCAAAGATCAGAAAACGTCTGCGAGATGATGCGCACGCGCGCCGCCAGCTCTTTCTTCGCCTGCCGGTTCGGCTCTTCAGTGCAGACCGCCTCGGGAACGTAGACCGCCCGCAAACCTTGTTCCACCATCGTCGTCGCGATGATGAAGTCGCTGCACGCTTCGTTGTAGAGCGGAATGTAGGCCGACGCTCTCACCGCGTACATGCAGCCGCAAACACCGATCAGCGAGCAGACGTTGCTCTCGTGTTTCTTGAGAAAGAACTCGTAATTCCAGTACGACTGTGTGCCGGCGCCGACGTTCGAATCCTTGTCGTCCTGGTAGATCACTCGTCCGGTGACGCAGCCGACGCTCTTGTCGGCGAGCGCGGGAATCATCAACCGCAACACGTCGGGACGATAGTGCGTCGTCGCGTCGGAAAAGACGATGATCTCGCCGCGAGCTTTCGTGACGGCGGCGTTTTGCGCGGCAGTTTTGCCGTGCCGTTCCTCCTGCCGGTGCAGCTTCACGCCGCGTGAAGCAAAGCTGCGGGCGATCTCGTCCGTGCGATCGGACGAGCAGTCGGAAGTTACGATGATCTCGAGATGCGACGGGGGGTAATCGAGCGCGAGCGTGTTTTCCAGTTTCGCGGCGAGGTCTCGTTCCTCGTTGTAGGCCGCGATAATGACGGTGACCGACGGCGTCCAGTGTC
>DASTOZ010000488.1:0-4654 GCA_035762365.1 Pyrinomonadaceae bacterium
AACCGAACCAACGACGCGGATAGATCTTAACGCCCGCGAGTCCTTCAACCGGATTGTTATTGAAGGCGTTCGGCGTGCGGCCGCCCAGGTACTGCGTCGAGCGAACTTCGAAAACCGGTTGGAAGTGCTCGTTGACCGGGAAGTCGAAGCCGACGCCGGCAATCAACTCATCCGGGCGATCCAACAACACGAAATCACCGCCCAAGCCCTTTGGGTTGCTATTCAGGATGTAACCGACGTTAGCAGAAAGGTTGACGTGCTTGCCGAGACGGCCGTCGACAACACCGATAAGACCGAAGTCACCGATGTCGCCACCCGGGCCGGCGCCGCGCTGCATTTGATTGAAGCCGGAGAAATCGTCAGCCTTGTCTGGATACCAGCGATAGAACGGAATTAAAGCGACTCCGAGCGGATTGTTTGGACCGGTGAACCGGATCTTTGCGCCCACTACGAAGTTGTTGAAGCTGCTCTCGCCATACAGCCTGTTGATGAACGGCGCATCCGCCAGGTAAGTCGGCGCCACGGTGAACGTGAGCGGTATGCGAATCGGCAGCGTCAAATTAGTTGCCGGAAGAACTGTGGTTGCCAGCACGACGCCCGGCAGGATGCTCCCTACCGGGGAGCCAATGCCCGGGAAGTTGTCAGCGGAACCGAAGGTGCCGCTATTCGGCTGGACCACCGGTGGTCCAAGCTGCGCGTTGAAACCCGGGAAGCCAAACTGCTGACCAATCTGACCAGGAGTCAAACCGAATGTGCCTGCCGAGCCGCCGCTGAACGGAAACTGCACGAACGGTTGATTGTTCGTCGGACGAAACACAGCGGTGTTGGCCAGCGTGCCCACCAGTGGACCCGATGGCGCCAGCACGATCGCTGGCCCGCTGCACAGCGTGGTGCCGCAGAAGAGCTGCGAGTTCGGCAGATAGAAACCGGAGAGGTTTTGCGGAGTGTTTACCTTGATTCCGCGATAGCCATTCGTTTTGAAGAAAACTTCCAGGTGGTCGTTGACGCCCACGTTGAAGCTCAACGGGACGTCGACAATATCTGCGTTCCCTGGATCACGGTCATAATTGCTATAGGCGATGCTGAACGTGAATTCACCCCGACGCAGAGTTGAACCGTCGTAAATAGTAAAAAGACCGGTTGGTCCACCCTCAGGACCACCGGTGCCAACTGCCGGAGACTGATTGCGCGGGTCGTTAGGCGACCTCAAAGTCTGTGCTGATACTGCGGCACACAGCACCAACGAAACGAGCGCAGCTATAAGCGCCCTATGTGCGAGTCTCATCGCATTCCTCCTGCGAAATGAGTAATAAAGAATTCGATGTAATAGCGCCGCCGAACAACCGCCCCAAACCGCACGATGTCCCCGGTGGCCCCAACTACACTCTGTCAATCGACTTAAAAGACCGCTTGGACCAACTTCATCCCGCGGCGACGCTCGGATGCGACGCAAACAGAGTACTTCGACCTTTCTCGCCGTACTCCACTTTCAGCTAATTCGCTTTGCCCGAGTTGTTCCTGCTTTGTTCATTTCTTTTAGGAAATGAACTACCCCTTGTCAACGATTTCGACTCTCAAACCGTGTCTTAAATCTTGAAAAATCTTAACGCTGGTCCGAGTCCTAAATCAGCCAGACCATACTCTACCTGAAAATGGAAATCAAGCCTTTTTCATGACTTAGCCCCCATATGTTTATGTTTTTTCGGTCACGCATAGAAGCCTCTCATGCGTGTGTCGTAGGCCACGCGGTCTATCGCCAACATGTACGCCGCGGTCCTTGTATCGACCGAGTGTTGGGCGGCATAACGACACAGATCGTTGAAGCTCGCAACCATCTTGTCCTGCAGTCTTTCATTCACAACATCCTCGCGCCAGAAATATCCCATCCTGTCCTGCACCCACTCGAAATAGGAGACCGTCACGCCACCCGCATTAGCCAGAATGTCGGGAATGACGAAGACGCCTTTCCTGTGCAGGATCTCGTCTGCGCCAGCCGTCGTGGGCCCATTCGCTCCTTCCGCGAGGACCTTGCACTTGATCCGGTCTGCGTTCTGAGAGGTGATCTGATTCTCAGTCGCGGCTGGGACCAGCACGTCGCACTCCAGCTCGAGCAGTTCGGAGTTGGTAACAAACTCAACTCCCTCGTAACCCTCAAACGAGCGCGTGGTCCGCAAATACGCCAATGCTTCGGGGATATTCAAACCTTTCGGGTTGTAAATCCCGCCATGAATGTCCGATATCGCTACAACCTTGTAACCCGCTTCATAAAAGAGCTGCGCGCCGATTCCGCCCACATTTCCTGAGCCTTGAACGACGACTCGCGTTTCGGCCGGCGTCATCTTGAAGCGCTTGATGGCTTCGTTCACAACAAACAGTATGCCGCGGCCGGTTGCTTCTCTTCTGCCGCTCGATCCGCCGAGATCGATCGGCTTACCGGTAACGACAGCCGTTACGGTGTGGCGTGCGTGCATCGAGTAGGTGTCCATGATCCACGCCATCGTCTGCTCGTTCGTGTTCATGTCCGGCGCGGGTACATCTTTTTCCGGTCCAATGAAGTCGAGGAGCTCTGCGGCATAACGCCGCGTCATGCGCTCGATCTCGCCGCTCGACATCTGTTGCGGGTCGCAGATGATGCCGCCCTTCGCGCCGCCAAACGGCACGTTGACGACGGCACACTTCCACGTCATCCACGCCGCGAGCGCGCGCACTTCGTCGAGATTGACGTCGGGCGCGTAACGGATGCCGCCCTTTGCTGGACCACGCGCGAAGTTGTGCTGGACGCGAAAACCTTCGAATACCTGGATGCGTCCGGAGTCCATTCGCGTCGGAATGTAGACCTTCAACTCGCGATTAGGAACTCGCAAGACGGCGTACAGATCCGGATCGAGATCCAACAGTTGGGCCGCGCGGTCAAAACGCGACATCATCGACTCGAACGGGTTCTCTTCTTTTATCTCGCGGATGTCGTCTACGTAAACTGTGCTGTACATGCTAACCATAAGGCCCTCTCGATGCGCCGGAATCTCTTGAACCCTTTTACACGGGCAATCCGCCAGCGTCACTCACGTGAGAAAAAGGACTTTCTAAAATTCTTTTACCAAGGCTTCGTTCATCGAGCCACTGCGAAATCCGTGCAGGTCGAGAGTGACGTACTTGAAACCAAGCTCTCGAAACCGCGCGGCGAGTTGATCGATCACTTCCTTTTTTAACGCCCGGTCCATCTCAGCGGGCGAGATCTCCAATCGAACCAGTGTGTCGTGATGACGAACTCTGAATTCGCGAAAGCCAAACTCTCTCAAGATCTCTTCGCCACGGTCCACCTTCTGAAGTCGCTCGATCGTGACCGTGGTTCCGTAGGCAATGCGCGACGACAGACACGGACTCGCCGGTTTGTCCCACGTCGGCAACGTCGCGCGACGGCTCAACTCGCGCACTTCGTCCTTATTAAGACCAACTTCAATCAGCGGACTGCGCACGGCGTGCTGCTTTGCAGCCTGACGGCCGGGACGATAATCGTCGAGATCATCAAGAGTCGAACCGTCCACTATGTATTCGATGCCCCGGCTGCGCGCGACGGTTTCAAGCTTTGTGTACAACTCGTCCTTGCAGAAGTAGCAACGGTCACCGTTGTTTGCGCGATAGCCCGGCAGACTCAGCTCGTCGGTGTTGATGATCTCGTGATTAAGACCAAAACTCTTGACGACGCGATCGATCTCTTCATTTTGATATGACGGCAAGCTCGCCGACTGCCCGGTGATGCAAACTGCGCGGGCGCCCAGCTCAGAATTTGCCACGTAAGCCACGTAGCTGCTGTCGACACCACCGGAGTAAGCGACGATCACTGACTCAAGCGTACGAAACAACTCACGCAGTCGTTCTTCCTTGGCAATTACACTCATGTATTCGGTGATCGGCATGTTAGCTCATGCATCACAAGCAAAGCAACCTGCATCTCCCGGCATCTTAAGGCTCGATCTCTGCGCAATCACAGAGGATGTGCTAACATCGCAACCTCCCCGGCTCGTTCTTCAATGCGGCTATTGAACACCTCATTTTTGAAGAGTTTCTTACTGATCGCTACGTGCTTTGGCCTGCTGTTCGCGAGCTCAACTCTGCGCGTCGCGGCGCAGGACGACCCGTTTGGCGATAGCGCTGCCGATCCGATCAAATTGTTCGAACGAGGGCAGAGCGCGCACGCGCGCGGCGACCTCGAGAAAGCGATCGATTTCTACGAACAAGCGCTCAAAGTCAAACCTGATTTCCCCGAAGCAGAGTTTCAGCGCGGCAATGCACTCGCTTCGTTAGGACGGCTGAAAGAGGCCGAAGCCGCATTGCGTCTCGCAATCTCTCAGAAGAAGAACTGGTCGTTGCCGCATTCGGCACTCGGCGCGTTGCTGATGCGCACGCAGCGCGACTCCGAAGCTGAACAATCGTTTCGCGCGGCATTAAAGATCGACGCCAACGATAGTGTCGCCTTGCGGATGCTATCCGAAATCCGCCTGCGCGCCAGCGACAAAAAAGAAGCACTCGATCTCGCGAAACGTGCAACGGCGATTCCGGACGCGCCTGCCTCGGCGTTCGTCGTGCTCGCCGTTGCCGAACGAGCGAACGGAGATACAGTCGCAGCCAAAGCAACGCTCGATCGAGTGATCGC
>DASTOZ010000489.1:0-7469 GCA_035762365.1 Pyrinomonadaceae bacterium
CAGACGCGATCTTCTTCGGTCTGACGGCGTGCTGTGTGTTCCTGTTGAGCAAGCGACCGCGTGTTCCCGGTCATCCGTTCACGACGATCATATTCATCGCGGTCTGTTGGCTGGTTGCGATCAATACCGTGTATCAGAATCCACGGAACACGTTGATCGGGATCGCCATCATGCTGGCAGGCATACCGGTCTATTGGTTCTGGAGATGGAGGAGCAGCAGATGATCGGGGGGGCGGAGCTTATAACTCGTCTTACATGCACTGGGCCAAGACGCAATCGCAGTCGCGCTTCAACCTCGCGACGAGCGGCTTGGGTAATTTGAGTATCACGGATCTGCGGGTGTCGCTCGATGACCTCGAACTCACTTACGGTGGCTACGGTTATGGCCCACTGTTGCGAAAGATCGCGCAGCGCTATGGCGTGGATGCGAGTTCGATAGTGACGGCCGCCGGGACGAGTTTCGCCAACCATCTGGCGATGGCGGCGCTGATTGAGCCGGGTGACGAAGTACTGTTTGAAGAGCCTGCGTACGAGCCGATGCTCGCGACCGCACGTTACGTTGGCGCCGACATCAAACGGTTTCAGCGCCGGTTTGAACGCGGTTTTCGCGTTTCGCCGGAGGAGATCGAAGCGGAGATGACTGACCGTACGCGGTTGATCGTCATCACCAATCTTCACAACCCGAGCGGTGTGCTGACTGACGACGACACGTTGAAACGAGTCGGCGAGATCGCCGGGCGTGTCGGAGCTAATGTGCTCGTCAACGAGGTCTACCTCGAGACGTTGTTTGAAGCTTCACCGCGAACGGCGTTTCACCTTGGCGATAACTTTGTCGTGACGAGCAGTTTGACGAAAGCCTTTGGCTTGAGCGGTCTGCGATCGGGATGGATCATCGCCGACGCTGAGCTCGCGAGTCGGATGTGGTTGCTCAACGATCTCTTCAGTGCGACGCAGGTGCACGTGGCTGAGCGTTTGAGTGTCATCGCGTTGCAGCAGATCGACGAGCTTGCTGCGCGGGCGAAGGCGTTGTTGGACCACAACCGCGGATTGCTCAATGCGTTTCTGGATACGCGTGACGATCTGGAAGTGGTGCGCCCGCAATTCGGGACTGTGATGTTTCCGCGGCTGCGCAGTGGCGAGACTGTGACGAGGCTGTGCCAGTTGCTGCGTGAGAAGTATGAGACGACAGTCGTGCCGGGCCGGTTCTTCGAACGCCCGACGCACTTTCGGATCGGGATTGCGGGCGACACGGATGAGTTGGAAGCCGGATTAGAGCGATTGGGCCAGGCCTTGGACGAACTCAGATAACGCCGAAGAGTCTTGTGCCTTTTGTGTCCGTTTTTCGCGCCTTTTGTGGTTACTTCTTCTTCTGTTCTTCGATGATCAGCCAGTCGTGCATCTGTTCCGCAGCTTCGATCCCGACCGCCTCTGTAGTGATTCTGATCGGCGTGCCGTTGGGCCAGTTATCGCGTTTCAGCATTGGCCCACCGACGGCTTTGTAGTAGACCTTGCCGTCGAACTTCTTCTGCCCCGTCTGCGGCGCGAACGCCACCAGTTTCACATCCATGTCCTGCGGGTTTACGATGATCGTTCCCGCCTGAAACTCGTCGATATCAAACTGCATCAAGACGACAACGGCCTCAGTCTCCGTCTTCGCTCTTTTGACGGCCTCGTCGCGTTTCAGCTCACCGGCGTCCGTTACGGTAACGTTCGCGAACTCGTTCAAATGGTTTACGAAATGCGAGAAGATCGCTTCTTCACTCAACAGCCGTTGCGAAGTCGGTTCGCGCGCGACTATGAGCGAAACTTTGTGTTTCAACTCTCGTCCGTCCGGGCGGGGCCTGGATTCGGTTTCGCTTTGGGGCGTAACAGCAGGAGTCTGAGGAGGTTTGGGAGCCCGCCGGCCTGACTGCCCCGGGACCTCCGTTACGAGCAACACAAGCAAGCTCGAAACCACGAACACAGATCTGCGTAATCTGTGGGTTGTAGTCATTTGATTTGCTCCAGCGCTCTGATTGCTTCGCGAGCGTAATAGGTCAGTATGATGTCCGCGCCCGCCCGTTTGATGCTTGTGAGGGTTTCCAACATTACGCGCTGCTCGTCGATCCAGCCTTTTTGCGCTGCGGCCTTGATCAACGCGTACTCGCCTGAAACGTGATAAGCCGCGGTTGGCAGGTCGAATTGCTCGCGAACCATGCGCAGCACGTCGAGATAGATCGTCGCCGGTTTGACCATCAGGATGTCTGCGCCCTCGGCGGCGTCGATTTCCGCCTCGCGCATGGCTTCGCGGGCGTTTGGCGGGTCCATCTGGTAGGCGCGGCGGTCGCCGAATTCCGGTGTGCTCTGTGCCGCTTCGCGGAATGGGCCGTAGAGGCCTGACGCATATTTCACGGCGTAGGCCATGATGCCGACGTTTTCAAAACCCGACTCGTCGAGCGCCTCGCGTATCGCGCCGACTTGTCCGTCCATCATCGCCGATGGGGCGACGAGGTCGGCGCCGGCTGCTGCCTGGCTTACGGCCGTCGTCGCTAACAACCCGAGCGAGTCGTCGTTTACTACTTCGCCGCCGCGGACGACACCGCAGTGACCGTGCGACGTGTATTCGCATAAACACGTGTCGGCCATGATCAGAACGTCGGGTGTCGACTGGCGGATAGCGCGAATCGCGCGTTGGACGATGCCGTCTTCGGCGTAAGCGCCGGATGCGACTTCGTCTTTCGACTCGGGCAGGCCGAACAGAATGATGCTGCGTACGCCGGTGTCGTAGGCAGCCGCGACTTCTTTTGTTGTTTCGTCGATCGAGAGGTTGTAGACGCCCGGCATTGACGAGATCTCGCGCCGCACGCCCTCACCGGGGCAGACGAACAACGGCAGCACGAAATCGTCGCGCGTGAGGCGCGTCTCGCGCACCATCGAGCGGAGCGCTTCAGTTCGGCGAAGACGACGTGGGCGATGGATCATGGTTTAAGAAATCCGTGTTTCAACTGGTGTGGCGCAAGCGGGAGAGACATGTATTAAGAATTCTTTTTCCACTGGTCTCCCGCGAGCGCTACCATCGATGGTATGCCGGGTGCCCGGGTTTGACGGCAACGAAAGTGCCCCGACACGTGGCGCAAACTTTGTCGTGCGCGATCAGCTCGCCTTCAACCACAGCACGATCTTCAGTCGACTCGACAACCCGCGCACGCATTCGTATCGGCTGGTCCGTCGGCGTCGGTCGCTTCAACGTGATCGCGTAATCAGCCGTCACAGTGCACGGCGGTTTGTCAGCGCCGGCCTGCCGCATCAAGTGCCACGCAGCGGTCCAGTTGCAATGGCAGTCAAGCAACGTGCCGATGATGCCACCACTCAACACACCCGGAAACGCCTCATACTCCGGGCTCGGCTGCCACTCGGCAACGACTTCATCACCCTCCGGAAAACTCCCAATGTGCAAGCCCTTCGGGTTTGCCGGCCCACAGCCAAAACAAGCCAGATTCGGTGCGTACGTCTCCTGAATACTCTTCATTTCGTTTGTACTTCGTTCTTTGTACTTTGTTCTTTGTTCGGGTGACGCATCGTGCTACTTGTTCGATTGATCTCCTTGCTAAGGCGAACAAAGAACAAAGTACAAAGAACGAAGCTCATCGGCTGCGTAGTGCTTGCCTCAACTTGAACCGCTGAACCTTCCCCGTCGCCGTGTACGGCAACTCGTCAACAAACACGTACTTCCGGGGCTGTTTGAACCGCGGCAACGACCCGGCAACCAAATCGCGCAGTCCTTCTTCAAGTTCGACAGGGTCGGATTCTACATCCTGCCTGACTACAAACGCACACGCGCACGGAAGCTGATGCTCGTCGAAATCCTCGACCACCGCAGCCCGGCTCACCCCCGCATGCCGCAACAGCACACCCTCGACTTCAACCGGCGACACCCATTGCCCGCTCGACTTGAAACAGTCGTCGCTGCGTCCCATGTGAAACCAGTAACCCTGCGCGTCGCGTCGATAGAGGTCGCCCGTCCGCACCCAGCCGTCAACAAACGTCTGAGCGCTCGCTGCCGGCCGGTCCCAGTAGTTCCGCGCCGCGCTGTCGCCCTTGATCCACAGGTTTCCCTCAACACCGTCGGGCGTCGGATCGCCGTTTTCATCGACGAGTCGTGCCTGGTAACCGTCAAGCATCCGGCCGCTGCTGCCATAAACCACGTCATTCTCGTGGTTCGACATGAACATGTGCAGCATCTCCGTCGATCCGATGCCGTCCAGCAACTGCACGCCAAACTCGCGTTCCCAATCCTCGCCGAGATACGCGGGCAGCGCCTCGCCTGCGGAGACGCAGAGTCGCAAACTCGAGCAATCAAGTTTGTTGCCGCTGCGATGATGGTCCAGTAACAGGTTGTAGACGACGGGCACGGCGAAGAAGATCGTCGGGCGAGCAGTTGCGAGAATGTTCGCGATCACGTCGGGTGTTGGTTTCTCGCGACAGAGGATCGTGGTTGCGCCGTTCAGTAGCGGAAAAGTGAAGCTGTTGCCGAGCCCATAGGCAAACGGCAGACGCGACGACGAAAACAGTCGATCCTCTTTCGTGACGCGGAGCACTTCGCGACAGTACGTCTGGTTCGTGTAGAAGATGTCGGCCTGCCGGTGGACGGCGCCTTTTGGTTCGCCGGTACTTCCGGACGTGTAAAGAATGAACGCGGGATCGTCGACTGCCGGAGCGGAGAATTGCGGCTCAGGCGCATCCCTCGCTTCGGAAAGCAATCCCATGAGGGAATAGATCGTCATTGGTGGATCGCGTCGCACTGCCTCGGTCACGTAGAAAAAATCTGCGCCGCCTTCCGCTGAAGCCCTTTCGACCTCGTAAATGTCATTATCGCGGTCCGCACGAACGACGTACTTCAAACAATGCAGTTTTTCTCGCGCATCTGTCGGCAGCGTATTGCAGATGTCGTCTTCTACCAGCACGAAGCGCGCTCCACAGTTGTGAAGGATCGAACATTGTTCCTCGAGGCGGAGCGCCATGTTGATCGGCGCCGCGATCGCTCCGAGGGAACAGATGGAGATAAACGCCTCGATAAATTCGGGCGAATCGTTGAGCAATATCGCGACGCGATCGCCACGCGCCACGCCCACAGACGTAAGCGCTTGCGCCATCCGCAACGTTCTGGCGCGAAGTTCGCCATACGTGAGTTCGCGCCCCTCGTAGATGATCGCGGGCGCGGATGGGTCATGAGCGAAGACGGCTTCGAAAAGATTCATTGTTGTTTGGACGTGTTCGGCGTAGTTTGTATACCAGAATGGTGCTTTGTGTCACCGGCCTGAGATAGGGTCTGAAGACGCATGGATTTGATATTCATCCTGTTCGTGCTGTTCATTCTGCTGGCCATCATGACAGTGGTGGGCCACGTTATCTGGGTGGTGATCAGGTGGATCATCCGCTGGGTCTTCGACCTCAACGTCAACACAGACGGACCGTCACCCAGCATTTACACACCTCCGCCTGCCCGGCCCGACCCGAAGACTCAACGATTAAGAGATCTCGCGACAACTGAGAAGCAGATCGTCAAGTTTTACACTGAGGGAAAAATCAATGACGAGATCTATGAAAAATTATTGGCTTCGATCCGTGAAGAAGCTGAGCCTTTAATCAGGAGACCGGAAATAAAACGGGCGCCCGTTGTTGTAAAAGCGCCGGCTCCTCAGGCTCCACCTCCGCCACGATTTGAACCACCACCACCGCCGCGCGTCGAGCCGCCTCCGCCGAGACCGTTTGAACCACCGCCACCGCCGCCGCCACCGCGCAGACCGTTCTCCGAAGTGCTCAACTCCTTCATGGAAGAGAGCAACATCCGCTGGGGCGAGATCGTCGGTGGTCTGCTCATCATCGGTTGTTCGACTGCGCTGGTCGTGAGCCTGTGGGCCCAGATCTCACAGATCCCGGTGTTCAGGTTTTTGATCTTTACCACTGTGACTGCGGTCCTCTTCGGTATCGGTCTCTACACCGAACATCGCTGGAAACTCCCGACGACGAGTCGCGGCATTCTCACGATCGCAACCCTGCTCGTGCCGTTGAACTTTCTCGCGATCGCGGCAGTGTCGGCCAGCAACACCTCCGGCGTGCTGGTGATCGTCAGCGAGTTGGCAGCGCCCGCGATCTTTCTGTGCCTGGTCTACTTTGCCGGACGTGTGATCACCCCTGGCTGTGCGCACGTTTTGTCGGCGGGCGTGTTGGGGTCGTCGATCGGGCAACTGCTCATCCGTCACTTCGCATCGCCGGAATCTGCGCCCACACTGCTGGTTTTTCTCGGCGCGTTTCCCGTCACGTTCTATGTCGTCACTGTGGGACTCGCGTTGCGCGTGGTCCTGTCTGACCGCGAGATAGACGAGAGCGAAACGACGACGGTGTTCACGGTGTTGGGCGCGATGAGTTTCGCCGCGTTGCTGCCGTTTGGCTTGTTGCTGCACAAGGCTGGACCACTGGGCCTGACGATGATGTATCTCGCGCCGCTCGTCACGCTGTGGGGCTTGCCGATGCTGGCGACCGGCACGATCCTTTGGCGACGCATCAACAACAAAGAGCTCGTCGCCGCGCGAACAGCCGGAACAGCGTTGGGCATCGTTGGAGTGATGGTCGTTCTGGCGGGAATGGCACTGGCATGGCCCAACCCGGCGAGCATCGTGCCCGCGGCCATGCTCAACTTCGCGATCTTCACCGCGCTCGCAGTGTTTCTCGAAATGCCCGTCGCGCATCTGCTCGCCGCAAGCTGCCTGGCGCTGGCGTACCTCGTGACGTACCACGTCCTGACCGGCCATATCAGTTGGGAAAACCTGCGCGTGATGTCATTGCTCGACGTGAGTCTGACGGTTGCGAGCGGGCAAGCATGGGTGGGCGCGTTTGTGCTGTTCGTCGCGGCGGCCGAGTGGCTGAGCCGCCGCAGGCGAGGGCGTGATGCTGACTACTACTTGATCGCAGCCGGGCTGATCGCGACGTTGAGTCTCGTGCTGGTGACGTTCTTTGGCAAGTTCGAGGTTGCGCTATTAGTCGACTTCTCGGAACCGCGGGTCTACACACTGTGGATCGTTTACGGACTCTACGCGCTGGGTGCGTTTTGGATCGCGTGGCGGCGACGACTGGCGCCGTTGGCTTGGATCGGTTCCGCGCTGTTGGTAGTTGCGCTGGCTGACGGCTTCGCGTATCCACTGTCGCTCTCGTTCCCATGGCAGACCGCGTTGCTGGTCCACGCGACGATCTGCGCCGTTGCAGCGATCTTATGTTCGCGTAACCCGCGCTTCGCGATTCTTACCGAACCACTGAACAGCAGCGCGCTGATCTCGCTTACGCTGAGCGTGATCAGTCTGTTTCAGGCGAACCAGTGGGAACAGACGGCGATGCAGGCACAGCGTGTGTTCTGGATCGCGGGCATCCTGCTCGCTTCGCTCTGGCTCAATCGCAATCGACTGCTCTTCAACGTTTTTCAATTCGCGTTGACG
>DASTOZ010000490.1:0-2975 GCA_035762365.1 Pyrinomonadaceae bacterium
CGCCTTTTGTGGCTCCCTCATTCCGCGCGCAACGCTTCGATCGGATCGAGTTTCGCGGCGCGCCAGGCGGGCCAGAAGCCACAGACGATTCCCACCAGTGAAGACATGCCGACGCCCAGGACCGCGGAGAGAGCGCTGACGAGTAACGGAAACCCAATTAAGGCCGAGATCACATAAGCCAGTCCGAAGCCGGTTCCTACCCCGATAATGCCGCCCAGCGCCGTCACGACTACGGCTTCGATCAGAAACTGGCTCAGGATGTCTTTGCGCCGCGCGCCGATGGCTTTGCGAATCCCGATCTCCTTCGTCCGTTCAGTCACCGACACGAGCATGATGTTCATCACCACGATGCCGCCGACGAGCAGCGAAACAGCCGCCACGCCCCACGTCACTCCGTAGATGTTTGACGTTGCCGTCGAATAGAGATTCAGAAACACGTCCTGTGTTTCGAGTGCGAACCCTTCGTCATTCGGATCGTCCATCGAACGTCCGCGACGGTTGCGCATGATGGTCCGCACCTGGTCTTCCGCCGCTTCGAGTTGTTCCGCCGCGGGCACCTGGATGAAGACGACCAGCGATCTTCGAGCGCCGTACACTCGCTGATACGTCGAGTAGGGAATGTAAATGACGTTGTCGCGCGAGAAGCCGAAGATCGAACCCAACGGCTCGAGCACGCCCAGCACGAGATACGGTCGCCCGTCGATGCGAATCTCCTTGCCGATCGCCTGATCCGGTGGCGCATCGGAAAACAAGTTCTTCAGCATGTCCGCGCCCAGCACGCAGATCTCGCGTCCCGAATCGCCTTCGCTTTCGGTCCAGATCCGCCCCGAGTCGATACTCACGCCATCGATGTCAAACATCGTAATCGGATCGATCCCGCGCACGCGCACGTTCTCGGCTTTCTGATTGGCATACTTGACGGTCTCGATCGCGTTCGCGGCAATGCCGACGCGCCAGCACGAGGCACACAAGCGTCCGATCGCTTCCGCGTCTTCGTGCGTCACGTCTTTGCGCTTATTGAACTTTACGAAGTCTTCGCGCGAGGTGATGATCTGCGGGTTCTTGGAAATGGTGAAGACAGTCGAGCCCTGCGACGAGAACGTTTGCGCCACCGTCTCGTTCAGACCGTTGATGATCGTCATTACCGCGATCACGGCAGTGACGCCGACAACGATCCCGATCAGTGTCAGACCAGTGCGCAGCTTGTTGGCGCGCAGACTGGCGATGGCGACGCGAAAAGATTCCCAAACTGCGGCGAACCGGAAAACGGGGAGGGAAGTGATGCGCGCGGGCAGATCGGCGCGCGCATAAGTCAAGCGTTGTGGCTGAAATTCATCGTCGCCACTTCGCTGCATGGTTGATTTTTCTCCTATCTGATTCGTTCGTCCTTCTCGATGAGGCCGTCACGAATGGACACAACGCGGTGAGCACGCGCCGCGATGTCATGCTCGTGGGTCACGACGATGATCGTGTTTCCCTCGGAGTGCAGGCGTTCGAAGAGATCCATGATTTCCATGCTGGTGTGGGAGTCGAGCGCTCCGGTTGGTTCGTCAGCCAGTAGGATCGACGGATGGTTAACGAGCGCGCGCGCGATTGCGACGCGTTGTCGTTGGCCGCCCGAGAGTTCGTTCGGCTTGTGCATCATGCGGTCGGTCAACTCCACGGCTGAGAGTGCCTTTTTCGCCATTTCGTGTCGTTGCGCGGCGCCAATGCCGCCGTAGATCAGCGGTAGCTCGACGTTGTGTAGCGCGGTCGCGCGGGCGAGCAGGTTGAACGTTTGAAAGACGAAGCCCACTTCCTGGTTTCGAATGCGAGCAAGCTCGTCGTCATCCATTTCCGAAACGTTTTTGCCGTTCAGCCAGTATTCGCCCTGCGACGGTGTGTCGAGGCAGCCGATCAGGTTCATCAGCGTCGATTTGCCTGAACCTGATGGGCCGATGATCGCGATGTACTCGCCACGCGGGATATCGAACGAAACGCCGTGCAACGCGTGAACAGACTCCGTGCCCATCTGGTAAGTCTTCCAGATGTTGCGCATCGAGATGAGCATCTTCGGGTCGTGCCCGTCGACGGGAGTCTGTGCCTGTGGCTTGATCTCGCTCTCGGGAAGAGAAAGCGTGAGCGTCGCGTTGCTCATTTAGCTGCCCTCGTTTCCTTTCGCATCGCCGGGTTTTTTCGTCTGACGCTTGACGGTCATGCCGTCTTTGAGCGTTTTCAGGACTCGGCTTGGCCCACGCACGATCTCCTTGTCGGTTGGCAGGCCGCTGGTGATTTCGATGTCGGCTTCACCCGTGATGCCGGTGGTGACTTCGATAAACTTCACCTTGTTGCCGTCCATCACATAAACGCCCTTCTGCGGTTTCGGCTTCTCAGGCGAAGCACTTGGAACGCTGCCCGCGATTGTCGCTGCCGGCGACGGACCCGGTGTCGGCTGCCGCTCGACGATCGACTCGAGTGGCACGGCGAGAACATTCGTCTTTGTGTCAGTGGTGATCGTCGCGGTCGAGCTCATACCCGGACGCAGCGCGCTCTTGACATCGTCCGGCAATTCTTTAAGCACGAGTGTGACTTTGAACTCTTTCGCCTCCTGCACGTTGACGCGGTTCCCAAGACCGCCCGTTTGGTCTGACTTGGCGATTGCGAGCGGGTTCTTTTGAATGACAGTTGCCTTGATCTCTTTGTCGCCGAGCGCGTCGACCTTCACCTTGGCTTCCTGGCCCACCTTGACGTTGTTGATCTCAGTCTCGTCGACGTTCACTTCGACGTTTATCTCCGTCATGTCAGCGATGGTCATTAACGGCGTGGTCGAGAGACCGGCGACGGCGAACTCTCCAACGCGCGTCGGGATGTCGGCCACGACGCCGCTCAGCGGCGACAACTGCGTCGCCTTATCACGACGAATCGTTTGGCCGCGCAACATGGCTGCCTGTTGACTGGCCCGCATCTCAGACGACTTGATGCTGGTCTGTGCGTCC
>DASTOZ010000491.1:0-4584 GCA_035762365.1 Pyrinomonadaceae bacterium
GAGATAGTCGAGCGCTTCAGTCTCGAAAGCCTGAATCGCAAACTGATCGAACGCCGTGAGAAAAACGATCGCGGGCATGCGCTCGACTGTTCGTCGCTTGATCACTTCAAAGCCGTCGATGCCGGGCATTTGAATGTCGAGGAAGACGACGTCCGGCGCAGAGACGTCGAGCGCCGCCAGCACTTCCGCTCCGTTGCGACACTCTCCCGCGACCGCAAACTCGGGAAACGCCGCGAGCAGTTGACGCACACCGCGACGCGCCGCCGGTTCGTCGTCGGCGATCAGCGCACTCCATTTACCCGCGATCGGTGTCATCGGTGTTTTCGGTTATTTCAGAGTACGGCACGCGCAGCGTCGCGATTGTACCCCGTTCCTCACGTCGGATGATCTCGAGCGTAGCTCTGTCGCCATACAACGCACGCAACCGTTGTTGCGTGTTGTCAATGCCGTGACCTTCCGGAATCGGAGCAGCCGGATCGATTCCAACGCCGTCGTCGACGACAGTGATCTCGAGCATGTCGCCATCACGCCGGGCAGCAATAATCAGCACACCGGCCTGCGTGTCACGCGCAATCCCGTGCCGGATCGCATTCTCCACCAGGTGCTGCAACGCAAAACTCGGAACCACCGCCGCCAACAACGAATCCGGCACTTGAAACTCCGGCCGCAGTCGATCAGAAAATCGCGCCTGCTCGATCGCCACGTACTGGCGCACCAGCTCCAACTCTTCACCCAACGACACCAGGTTTACCCGATGCCGGCTCAGCGTCCGTCGCAACATCTCGCTCAAATGCTCGACGATACGCACCGCGCCCTGCCGATCGTCATCACGCACCAGCACGGCAATCGTATTCAACGTATTGAACAGGAAATGCGGATTGACCTGTGCTTGCAACGCCGCAAAGCGGGCCCCGGCGAGTTGCTCCGACAGCCGCGCCAACTGCACCTCACGCTCCCGCACCTCGATGAAATAACGAATCGCATGCTCGATACCGACGACGCACAGATAAACCGCAACGCCAAACGGTAACGTTATGAAGATCCAGCTCAACCATTCAATGCCAAACTGCCGCCAGAACTGACCGCTGCCAGTCACCATCTCCGGCGCGAAGATCAACACCAGCACGAGCCTCAGGATCTGTCCGCAAGTGGCCCACGCAACACAGAACAAGATCGAAAACAACAGATGCGTCAGCGCGCGTCGGACGAGATGCGGTCGCGTCAACGGCCATCGTTTCGATACGGCAAACACGCCCGGCGTCAACAACGCATAGAGAAACCAGTCGCCGCCCTCGAAGAGCACGTCGCGAATCGTCGCGGGTTCCCAACCCTGAAGCCGCGCCTGAACGATGCGGTTGATGGCGGCGAACACCGCCGGAAGAATCCAGGCGGCCGACACGATCATCCAGGGACGCAAACGAGGGGAAAGTCGCACCGCGCCACAGTATCGTTCGCACCTCGTAGCGCGCAATACAAAGATCCACAAAGTGACCGTTCGCGTCCGAAGATAGACCGCTCGCGTATTCTTTGTTGTTGAGAACCACAAAGAGGCACAAAATAGGAGTCACAAAAGGCATAGAGAGAACAAAGACATGACAACGCCAAAGATCGACTGCGAGCAACACCACACTGGTCTAATCGTCAGCGACCTCGACACAGCGATCGATTTTTACACCAACAAGCTCGGCTTCTGGCTGGCGTTCAAGTGGGGCGAACCGCCGAATATGGCGGGAGTCAACCTGGGCCAGCACACGCAGATATTTCTCGAACGCGGCGACCCGTCACCCAAAGGCTGCTATCTCTACTTTGTAATCAACGACGCCGACGCGTTCTACGAGTTTCATCAAAACAACGGCGTCGAAGTCGTCGTGCCGATTGCCGATCGCGATTACGGCTTGCGCGACTATCGCGTTCGCGACCTGCATGGATACGAGCTGTCGTTCGGACATCGCCTGCCGGAGAACTGCGACGAAGGAGGCGAAGGAGACCATTCATGAAACTGATCGTTCTAACAATCACGTCGTTCGCTCTCGGCGCAGTATGTTTCGCCGCCATGACGCAACAGGACCGTGCCGCTGACGCTGCCGCGATTCGCGCACACATCGGCAGCATCTTCCAGGCATTCATCGACGGCGACGAACAAAAGATCTACGACACGCATTCGGAAGACTGGCGCGGACTGCTCGAAGGAACCCCGACTCCCATCAAAGGCATCGACGAGTACATGCGCGCCAACGGCATCGATTGGCCTAAGCCCGCGAGCGCGCCAAAGTCAGAGCCTTACTACGCGCCCGGCACGAGCTACAAGATGAACGACTTCGACGTTCACTTTTACAATCCGGAGCTCGCAGTCGCGAACTTTATCGGCGAATTCGTCGGCAAGAAAGGCGAGACACTGCGCCGGTTTCGCATCATGGACATCTACGCGAAACGAAAAGGAAGCTGGATCCAGGTCGCCTCGCACACCGCCCTCGATCCGTCGTGGCGAGACGAACAGAACTCACAGCCGCGAAACATCACTCCCGAGATCCGGCAACGGATCCTCGCGAAGCGCGAAGCAGTTTGGAAAGCCTGGTTCACAAACGATCGTCCGGCGCTCGAAAGGTTGATTCCCGCGGAAGCTATCGCGATCAATTCCGGATCGAAAGACTGGGCCAGCCGCGATGCGATTCTGGCAAGCGCCAAAGCGTTCGCGGAGAGCGGATCGAAACTCGTGAAGCTGGAGTTTCCGAAAACCGAGATTCAGGCTTACGGCAACACCGTGCTGATCTACACGACGTACGTCTACGAGACCGAGCACAACGGTCAACGTACAACTACGACTGGACGAGGAACTGAGATGTTCGTCCGGCGCGGGGACGAATTGGTTAACGTCGGCTGGCACCTCGACGACGCGAAATAAATCATTTAACAGTCACATCGAGTGGCGAGCGCAGTCGTTCCGCAAACTCGTCGACATATTTCTTCCAGGCTCCGGCGGAAGCGATTCGTCCGGCGCGGTCCCACGCGAAGCCGGCCCAGTACGAAACCGGAAAAGACGTCTTCGGCTTCATTACGACGAGATTGTTGCGCGCGTCCTCGGCCGCTTTGTCTACATCCCCCGCATTCAACACAACTGCGAGTCCCTGCATCCCGAGGTTCTTCTCCATCGGTTGCCAAACACTCAACCAGCCACGTTCGGCATTGAACTCTTTCTGTTCGTCTTTTCCTTTCTTCAGTCCAACCGCGACTGCCAGCGGCGCATCCGCACGATAGGTCGCCTGAAAATGGTTCAACTGGCTGCCCGCGTCGAGCGACACACGCAACACTTGCGAAACTCGCGTCCCATTCGCGTCGAACGGCTCGTAAACAAGCTCGAACATCACTCGGATAGGACCATTCGTCAACACTCGTGAATCCACAAAATTCGTCGGTACGTAAAGCTGATTGTTAGCCCAGACGCCGCTTGCTCCGCAGCCTCGCGTCGGCCCGGCGGAATACGCGTCAGCGCCTTCGCCGAGATCGGTGTGGTAGTTGTCGACCATGTACCAGTCGTTGATCACGAGCTTCGACGTGCGTTTCGACCAAATGTCGATCGCGCTGCTGGTCAGCGGCTCGCCTTTCCACGTGATCAGCGCTTTCCCGTACGTGCGATGTGCAACGCGATCGTTCTCCCATGCGAAGTCGTCGAAACGTTCACGCACAAAGCGGCCGTAAGCGCGGAAGTCGTCTTTTTTGTACTCGCGTTTTGTTCCTGAGGTGACGGTGAACGTCTTTGTCTCACCTGGCGCGAAGTCTGACTGGAAAATCAGCGTGTCAGGCTTGTGATAATCGTCGTAGTCCGTATCAACCGACTGGCTGATGATCTCCTTGCCGGCACTATCCAACACGTGCAGTTTGTTAAGGTCCTTTTCGGTGAGTGGCGCAAGGTCTTTCGCGGCCAACTCGATCGTTTCACCCTGGCGCGCGATCTTGAGTTTGTTGACGGCGGTGACCGTTAGTTGGGCCTGGACCGGTGCCGACACCCGCGTGTTCCCCGCACTGAGAGTCTGAAACGCAAAAAGACCCACCAACGTAAACACCAGCAAAGTGAACTTCATCAGGCCGCTCCTTGTGGGGAATCAATACTGCGTGGAGCCAACAGTATATTGAAGTTGCGCATCCTATTGGACAATTTTTGCGGCATGCACTGAACGGACGTTCGTCGCTTCAAGATTGTTTTGGTCCAAAAGCCGCAAATAATGGAACTTTTTACTCCTCGTGGCGTCGAAGACACGCAAGTAAGAAGGCTCGTCGGTTCGACTCTAGGAACAACCAGTGTCCCGAATAGTTTTCGCGATCGTGCTCGGTCTCTTCTGCTGTGGCCCCGCGCTGAATTCTGCCGGCCAGACTCGGAAGATCGATTCTCCGGACGTGCTGAAGCAACTCATCGGGATGCCCGCGCCCGCACCGCATATCGCACAACCGGTACCCCCGTCTGAAACGACAGAACCTCGCGCACCGAACTTTTATGATCAAAACAATACGCCGCCTGATGATGCGCCAATCGCGGATCTGATCGACTACTGGACGCGTTGGGCCGACAACGGTGTCGTCCCATCCGAG
>DASTOZ010000492.1:0-2563 GCA_035762365.1 Pyrinomonadaceae bacterium
GGCGCCGATGTGAACGCCGTGCAAGTCGATCTTCCGGTGGGCCAGGGAGAACTTGTGCTCGTGGTCGACGATGAAGAATCGATTCGCGAGATCACTCGCGGCACGCTCGAGACGTTCGGCTACCGAGTTTTAACTGCGAGCGACGGCACTGAAGCGCTCGCACTTTACGCCGACAAGAAAAACGAAATCGCCGTTGTGCTCACCGACATGGTGATGCCGTTCATGGACGGCCCCGCTACTATCCGCGCGCTGCAAAGAATGAACCCGGAAGTCCGGATCATAGCCGCGAGTGGTTTGGGCGCCGGACAGCGCGGCGGCGAGGGCGCGCTCGAGGGTGTCTCCGTATTCCTCAACAAACCCTACACCGCCGAGAAGCTACTGAAGACGCTGGCGAAGGTGTTGCACGGGTAGAACACGGATTCCACGATCCGATCTAAAGAATGGATTCTTTGGGACGGCGCTGCTTGTCCCAGGGATCGTCGAAGTAGGGATCGAGTGAGTGATCGTGATGGTCCAACGTGGCGAGTTCCCGGATCGCCGGCAACTGACTCGTCTTAAACTCGTGTTCCGAACCGTCGAAGACGATGCTTCCCTCCTTGAGCACCATCACTCTTGTTTTCGGTAACGTAGCCGCCGCGGCAGCAACAGTCTTGAACTCGCCATCCGCAACTTGCGCACGATAGTTGGCCAAATAATCGAGTTCGTGGATTTTCTTGGTGACGTACAACGACGAGATCTCATTGACGTCTCGCGCACGAATCACCAGGTCCATAACCTTGAGCGCCGCTAACGGATCAAGACTGATCGTCGGCTCGTCAAACAACATGATGGGCGGCCAGCCCACCAAAGCACGGGCAATTTCGAGGCGACGCTTCATTCCCCCTGACAACTCTTCCGGAAACTTCTGCTCTTCGCCATCCAGCCCGACGAACTGCAAAACTTCAGCTACCGCTTTGTCGATCTCTGCTTCAGGCCAGCCATGCTCTTGCAAGCGGTACGCAGTGTTCTCATAAACGGTGAGACCCGTGAACAGCGCGTCTTCCTGAAAGACCATTCCCATCTGACCACCACGCACTCCGAGCAACTCCGATTCATCCATCTGCTCGATGTCTTTGCCGCTGATGAAGACTTGCCCTGAATCCGCTTTGAGAAGACCGATCGCGACGCGCAACAAGACCGACTTGCCCGATCCGGACACTCCGGTCAAAAGGATCATCTCTCCATGTTCGAGTGTGAAGCTGACGTCGTTCAGCACAAGACGATCATCGAAACGGAAAGAAACATTACGGAACTCGATCGCCGGCGCTTGGACGTTCATACGTCTGTGTTCAGCAACGTCTATGCCGTCACCTAACTACTGTCTCAGCGGACACTTGCTCGCCCGAGTCACGGCCAACCCTGCGCGAAATTTCAACCGGCCTGCGAAATACCTCGCAACTCGCCCACCGTTTCAGCCGAAAACTCAATAAACGCTTCATGGTACGGGTCGTGCACAGTCGGTCGTGACAGAGGGGTGATCTTATGAAAATACTTTTAGCCGTTGATGGTTCGCCGTGCAGTGACGCAGCAGTCGCGGAGATCGCTCGACGTCCATGGCCGGACAACTCATCGGTGAAAGTGCTGACGGCATTTGAACTGCCGGTGCAACCGACGACCGAGGCGTGGGCAATCCCACTCACTTATTTCAACGATATGGACGCCGCGCTCCGCAAACAAGCCACTGACGTCCTGGAACACGCAATACAAACTCTCAAGTCCCGATTAAACAAAACTATTTCAATCGATGGCGCAGTGGTTCCTGGCTCCCCGCGCGCAGTCATTCTCGACGCAGCGGAGGATTGGAACGCCGACCTGATCGTTGTCGGCTCGCATGGTTATCGCGCGTGGGAAAGATTTCTCCTGGGGTCGGTTTCGCAATCTGTGGTTTCGCATGCGAAGTGCTCGGTGGAAGTAGTTCGCTGCCGGCCCGAGGGTGAAGATTCCAAAAAGCAAACGCCATTGAAGGGGAAGCAGTAACTCAGATGGCTAACGTTCTAATCTTAGGCGGTGGATTCGCGGGCGTGGTAGCCGCGGAACGTCTTTCGCACCTGCTGGGCGACGAGCATCAGATCACGCTCGTGTCACGCAGCCGTAATTTCGTGTTTTACCCGGCGCTGGTGCGGCTCGCTTTCGGCAAATGCCAGAAGGACGACGTGCTGTTTGATCTGCGGCATTCGATGTTGAGCCGCAGGATCAACTTCGTCGAGGCCGAAGTTGCGCACGTCGATCCGTACGAACGAAAAGTAACGATCGCGCATGGCGAGATCGAGGGCAAACTGCCGTACGACTATCTCATCTTCGCGCTTGGCAGACGTCTCGCAACCGAAAGAATCACAGGTTTCTACGAGCATGCTCATCATCTGTTGAACGTCGACAAGGCAATGACGTTTGGCAAAGCCGTGGCGGCGTTTGAAGAAGGGCGGGCGGTTTTTGGCGACTGTCCCGGCGCGCGGCTTCCACTTCCGGTGTACGAATCGGCCTTTGCATTCGCAACGCTGCTCGACGCAAAAGGCGAACGCGAACG
>DASTOZ010000493.1:0-6087 GCA_035762365.1 Pyrinomonadaceae bacterium
CGATCTGAACGAAGAACAGCCGCGCCAGGTGCTTGCCGGAATCGCGCAGTACTACGAGCCGGAGAAGTTGATCGGTCGCAAGGTGGTCGTCGTTGCGAACCTGAAACCACGCAAGCTGCGCGGCTACGAGTCGCAGGGAATGGTGGTTGCGGCGTCGTACGGTGAAGAAGGCCGGCCGGTGATCGCGACGTTCACGGAAGACGTGCCGAACGGCGCGCGTTTGAAGTAACTGATGTTCGTCGACTCGCACGCGCACATTGACGGTCCCGAGTTTGATGCGGATCGCGAAGAGGTAATTCAGCGTGCGCACGCGGCGGGCGTTTCGGCGATTCTGAACGTCGGCACGGGCGATCCGCACAGCGGCGCCTTCGAGCGCGCGATCGACCTCGGGAAGTCGCACCCATCGATCTACACGGCGATCGGCACGCATCCTCACGACGCTCGTCTCTACGACGACGCGGCTGAAGAAAAAACCAGGTCGCTGATCGCGAGTGGCGAACACGTAGTGGCGTGGGGCGAGATGGGTCTCGACTTTCATTACGACAACTCACCACGCGATGTGCAGGTCGACGTTTTCAAACGCCAGCTTCGCGCCGCACGCGATCTGAACCTCCCGGTGATCATTCACACGCGCGAAGCGGAGACGGAAACGATCGACATTCTCGAATCCGATTACGACGGCGCTGAGCGTCGCGGCGTGTTTCATTGTTTCAGCGGCAGCGAAGAGCTGGCGAAACGCGCGCTCGAAATCGGGTTCATGATTTCGTTCTCGGGCATCGTGACTTTCAAGAAAGCGGAGGAGTTGCGCAACATCGCGCGGCAGGTCCCGTTGGACCGTCTGTTGATCGAAACTGATTGTCCGTATCTCACGCCGGTGCCGCATCGCGGTAAGCGAAACGAGCCTGCTTACGTGGTGGAAGTGGCACGTTGTCTGGCGGGTCTCCACGGTCTGGAGATCGACCAGTTGGCCCACGTCACGACAGAGAACTTTATGCGGTTTTTCAGTTTGCGATAACGATGAATTTGTTGCTGCTTTCGAGTAAGAGATAAGTTTCACATGCGACACTTTTGATGTTATTCTCGCTGCCAACGAAGCAAATTCTGAAACACGCCGATGGCTCAACAAAACTCTTTCGACATCGTCTCGCAGGTTGACTTCGCGGAGATCGCAAACGCGCTCAACCAGACGATCAAGGAAGTGCGACAGCGGTTCGACTTCAAAGGCAGCTCGGCAAACGTGGTCCTGGAAAAGAACGAACTGGTCCTCAGCGCCGAGGACGAAACGAAGCTGCGCAACATGAACGACATCCTCCAACAGAAGCTGGTGCGGCGCGGCGTGCCGTTGAAGGCGTTCAGTTACGGCAAGATCGAACCGGCGGCAGGCGGCGCCGTCAGGCAACGCGCGCAGATACAGCAGGGCATTCCGCAGGAGAAAGCCAAAGAGGTCGTGAAGTTCATCAAAGACACGAAGGTGAAGGTGCAGGCTTCGATTCAAGGCGACATCGTGCGCGTTTCGGGTCGCGATCGCGACACGCTTCAGGAAGTCATCGCGAAGCTGAAGGACAAAGACTTCGGCATTCACATGCAATTTACGAATTACCGGTCGAATTGACACAAAAGACACAAAAGGCGCAAAAGGCACAAGAGAAGTAGAAGATTGAACAGCCAAGACCAAAGACCAAAGACCGAAGACCAAGACCAAAGACCAAAGATCATACACCGAAGGCCAGCATGACCATTTCAGGCGACACACTGACACTCGACGCGCAGGCGACGCTTTCCGCTCGGCGGATCTTCAGTGTGATCGCTAACGAACTGCAACAGGTCGAGATCGAGTTTGAGCGTCAGGCGCGTTCGAACGTTCAGGTCATCGCGTATCTCGGCGAGTACCTGCGGGCGTCGGGCGGCAAACGCGTGCGGCCGGCGCTGACGATTCTCTCCAACTACGCCGTCGGCGGTGAGGGCGCGCGTTACAACTCGATTCGCATGGCCGCCGTGATGGAGTTTCTGCACACGGCGACGCTCGTGCACGACGACATCATCGACAAAGCCGACACGCGCCGGAACCGTCCCACTGTCAACGCGCTTTACGGTAACGAGACCGCCGTGTTGATGGGCGACTGGCTCTACATGTCGGCGTTCGAAACGAGCCTCGCGGAGAGGTCGCTGCCGATTCTCGACATTCTCACCAGCGTCACGCGCAAGATGACGGAAGGCGAGTTGTTACAGTTGACGTTGTTGGGCCATGCGGACATTTCCGAAGGGCAGTATCTCGACGTTCTGAAACGTAAGACGGCGTATCTCTTCAGCGCGAGTTGCGAGATCGGCGGGATCCTTGGCGGCGCGAGTGAGAAGCAGCAGACGGCGCTGCGGGATTACGGTCTGAATCTCGGAACGGCATTTCAGTTGACCGACGATCTCCTTGACTTCACTTCGAGCGACGAGGCCCTGGGCAAGGCCGCGGGCGCCGACCTGCTCGGCGGAAAGGTTACGCTGCCGCTGCTTTACCTCATGGCGGCGGATGCTTCGGCGTTGCCGCTGGTCCAACGCGTGCTGCACGACGGCAACTACGAAAACGTCAGCCAGGAAGATCTGCGCGATGCGCTGGACCGCTCCGGCGCACTGGAACAAGCGCGGACCATGGCCGATCAATACGCCGAAAACGCGCGCGCCGCGCTCGACGATCTGCCCGACACAGAGTACGCCGATTCGTTGCGCGCCCTGCCTACCTACGTCCTGAAACGGGACCGCTAAATAAGAATCTTGTTGTGCAATCTGTGAAACGCCTCTAAAATCGCCCGCGGATGGAACGGCCGTATAACGAAAATCTTCTGGCCCGGTTCGAGCAAAGCCTGCGGCAGTCGCGCTCGGCGCGAATGCATTTGGCTGCCCGTCTGCGTGAGTTGGAGGCCGAGGCTGACAGCGTCCGGGCAGAGCTCGCAGAGATGGATTTGTTGACCAGCCAGACCGAGGCGGCGATTTACCGGTTGCTCTCGTCGGTGATTGGAACTGCAAACTTCCCTGGAGGAGGTCTGCCGTCCGATGCCGAGCTCGAAGCTG
Organism: Pyrinomonadaceae bacterium; assembly: GCA_035762365.1. Classification (GTDB taxonomy): domain Bacteria; phylum Acidobacteriota; class Blastocatellia; order Pyrinomonadales; family Pyrinomonadaceae; genus PSRF01. The sequence goes on from DASTOZ010000493.1 coordinate 3,061, forward strand.
CCATGCGCCAGGCGACTCCGCCGTCGCGTGGTCACGCTTCGGTCGAGCGCCGTCCGCAGATCCCGACGGTGCGCAATAATGTCGAAGCGCTGAGCGACCGGTTCATGGATCGAACGATCCCGCAAGCGGTCACGTTGCTGCTGCGTGAAGAGGGTGGACCACTGCACGTCAACGAGATCTACAATCGTTTGCTCGAAGGCGGTTTCAAGTTCACGGGTCAGAACCCGACGATCAGCGTCGCCGTCTCGCTCAATCGAAACTCCCGCTTCCGCAAAGTCGCCCCCGGCACCTTCGACCTCGTCATGCGCGACGCGTCGTCAAAAGCCTCGTAACAGGGTGTAGCCCAACTGAAGACACGCCTTACGGCGAGGCACAGCCTTCGCCGCACATCAGGGCGCAAAGCCGCGATCCGGACGCGTCAAAAACGTCACAACAGCTCATCAACAGATCCGTGTTGTAGAATAACGGGCGATGCGCGCGATCATTCTCTCCGCCGGTTACGGCACACGTCTCTGGCCCCTCACCGAAGATCGCACCAAGCCCGCGATTCCGATTCTCGGCAAACCGCTCGTCGGCTACGTCGCCGAGTACCTCGCGTCGTACGGTTTCGACGAGATCGTCGTCAACCTGCATCACCGGCCGGACTCGGTGCGCAAAGCACTGGGCGACGGAAGTCGCTTCGGAGTTGCGCTTCATTACGTCGAAGAACTCGAAATCCTGGGCACGAGCGGCGCACTCGACAACACACGCGAGTTCTTCGATCGCGAGACGTTTCTCGTCGTCAACGGAAAGATCATCACCGACATCGATTTGAAAGCGGCGCTCGAAACGCATCGCCAGTCGAACGCGCTCGCAACACTGGTGCTACTCCCAAACACACGACGCGAACGTTTCAGCATCGTCGAAACCAAAGCTGGGCGCATCACGCGGTTCTCGGGCATGCCGGACAGAAATGACGTTGGACCAGCGCCGTTGATGTTCACGGGCATTCACATCATGGAGCCGCGCATCTTCGAATACATCCCGCGCGGCATCTTTTCCGACTCCGTAACGCACGTCTATCCGAAAGCGATGGCCAATGGCGAGATCATCGCGGCGCACGTTGCCTCCGGAAAGTGGCGCGAACTCTCGACACTGGAGCGGTACCTCGAAATCAGCGTCGAGATGCTGACGGAAACTGGTCAGCCGTACTTCAGCGGCGCCAAAAGCGTCATCGCGCCCACCGCCGAAGTGACAAACACGATCATCTGGGACAACGTTCACGTGAGAGAAGGAGCGGCCGTGCATCGCTGCGTTCTCGGCGACAACGTGACGATCCCGAGCGGTGAGCGCATCGAGAATTCGATCGTCGTCCGACGCGACCTGGTTGAGGGCAAAAAGCGCCCGGATAAGGCGCTTCCCGGCGATTTTCGGGGTGAAAACTTTGTCGTTCCCTTGTGATACAATCGCCGCGCTTCGCGCGCATTGCCGATTTCCAATTGCCGATTGCCGATTCATTTAGCCCAGTTTTTGCGGTGCACGGTTCCAAATTCAGCAATTGGCAGTCGGCAATCGACATCGACAATCGACCCAATGAGTTCCGCTAAACAGGTGATTTCCAACGCATTTGAATCTTCCGCGTCAGATCGGCTTGCGAGATTCATCACTCAGCAGGGAATAACCGGCAGGGAAGTCATACCGCTCACACCCGACGCTTCGACTCGCAAGTATTACCGCATCGGTTGGAAGAAACGCACCGCCGTCGCCGCCGTCTATCCGGAGCCGTTCGATCCGGAGTTTCACCCGTATCTCGACGTCACGAGGCTGTTTCTCGAATGCGACATTCCGGTGCCGGAGATCTACGAGGTCGACGGCGCCGTCGGCATCATCGTCCAGGAAGACCTCGGCGACGAGCAGCTTTTTCACGTTTACGAGAACGAGCCGGAAGAGAAGTGCGACGAGTACAAGGAACAGGCAATCGCGCTCATCGCGAAGATTCAAAAGGCGACCGAGAAGGCGTACGAAATGAACTCGATCGCCAGCCGGTTGGCGTTTGACGAGGCAAAGCTTTCCTGGGAGCTCGACTTCTTTTTCGATCATTACTTCGGCAGCCTGCGTCAGGAGAAGCTGCGTCATGCCGAGACCGCTGAAGTGAAAGCGGAGCTGAACGACATCGCCGCGGAGTTGGCAGCCGCGCCGCGTGTGCTCTGTCATCGCGACTATCACGCCGCCAACCTGATGATCGATCACCGCAAGCGCATGCGAATCGTCGATCACCAGGACGCGCGCATGGGACCGGCCAGCTACGATCTCGTCTCGTTTCTTCTCGACCGACAGCCGTGTCCGCCATCACTCGCGGAGTTGCGCGGTCATCGACTGTTCCTTCTCGAAGAGCGTCGCTTGTTAGGTCTCGGCGCGATCGATCCGGACGTCTTTGCGCAGGAGTTTCGGCTGATGACGATTCAACGCGGACTGAAAGCGACCGGAACTTTCTCGTATCAAACAGCAGTCGCCGGACGTGGCGCTGCTTACCAGCATTTCATTCAACCAACACTTCAGATCGTTTTGCAGGCCATCGACTGGCTCGAAAGATTCCCCACGCTGCGTCGTATGCTTAAGGAACGGATCAACTAACCATGACATTCCCTCGGGTTTCTTAGATGACGACGCAATCACTCGCAAGCACCGCAACGAATCACGCTTACATCAACCAGCTCTCCAAACACGTCGGCCAGGAAGTTGTGCTCAAAGGCTGGCTTTACAACATGCGTTCGAGCGGCAAGATCCTGTTTCCGCAACTGCGCGACGGCACTGGCGTGGTCCAGTGCGTCGTGTTGAAGAACGCGATCGATCCGGAGACGTGGGAAGCGTTGAAAGGGCTGGGTCAGGAATCGGCGCTCGTAGTCAAAGGCATGGTGCGTGAAGACAGTCGCGCGCCGGGCGGTTTCGAGATCGACGTCAGCGGCGCTGAAGTGTTGCAGCAGGTGCATGACTATCCGATCACGCCGAAAGAGCACGGCACCGAGTTTCTGATGGACCACCGGCACC
>DASTOZ010000494.1:0-5261 GCA_035762365.1 Pyrinomonadaceae bacterium
TCAAACCATCAGGCGTTGGTTTGTAGAACTGGTCCATGATCTGGCGCACGCGATACTGCGTCTTCCATGGCTGTCCGGCATAGTTGTAAAGATACGCGATGTGATGGCTCGGCTCGTTGCCGTGCGCGTACTGGCCGATCAGCCCGGTGATGTCAGCCTGTTCGCGACCCGTCGTTTTGCTTTCAGCCGCGAACATCTGATCGAGCTTCAGTGCAAACTTCGCGCGCCCGCCCATGCGAGCGATTAAGCCGTTGATGTCCTGCGGGACGAAGAACGTGTACTGCCACGAATTCGCTTCGGTGAAATGGAACGTCACCTCACGTGGATCGAAAGGCTCGGTCCAACCGCCGTTAGTGCGTGGCCGCATGAAACCAGTCTGCGGATCGAAAACGTTCTTGTATCTCTGCGCACGGGACATGTAGCGCCAGTAATCGTTGTCGTTGAGCATGCGCGCGACTTGCGCGATGCACCAGTCGTCGTAAGCGTATTCGAGCACTTTCGATACTGATTCGCGTTCGTCTTCCGTGCCGATGAAGCCGTTGTCGATGTAAGCGCCCAGACCGTAATGACGCAGCCCGGCGCTGTGCTTCATCGCCGTGAGGGCTTTCTTCAAATCGAACCCGTCAATGCCTTTCACGGCAGCATCAGCGATCACAGAAACAGCGTGGTAGCCGATCATCGTGTCCGTTTCGTTCGCAGCGAGTTCCCAAACGGGCAGACGTCCGCCCTGCTCGTACTGCGCGAGGAAAGTATTGATGAAGTCGCGCGTGCGTTTCGTGTCGATGATCGTATAAAGCGGATGCGCGGCGCGAAACGTGTCCCACAACGAGAACACGGTATAGTTAGTGAAGCCGGTCGCTTTGTGGATCTTGAAATCGCGTCCGCGATACTGACCGTCGACGTCCATGAAGACGTTCGGCGCCGTCATCGCGTGATAAAGACCGGTATAGAAATTAGTGAGCTGGGCGTCGGCGCCGCCGCTGGCCGTGATCTTGCTGAGCTCGCGATTCCAGGCGGCCGCTGCGTCTGAACGTACCTTGTCGAAATCCCAGTGGTCCATCTCCGCACGCAGGTTGCGCAACGCGCCGTCGCTGCTCACGGCGGAGATTCCGACTCGCACGAGAATCGGCTTACGGTCGCTGGCATCAAATCGAAAAAGGGCTTTCGGCTCCTTCCGAAGCTGGACCAACCCGCTAATTGGCTGCGAAAACTGGATAACAAAATAAACTATCTGGTCTTTCGCCCACGCTTGAGATCGACGCCAGCCAACCACCGTCATTCCGCGATCTGTTACTTTCAAATCTGAGTCGATGAGCTTATCGCGGTGAGTGAGATCGAGGATGATGTTGGCTTCGTCCGTAGCCGGGAAAGTGTAGCGATGCATTCCTGCGCGCGCGGTTGCCGTGAGTTCGACGAAGATGTTGCCGTCATCCAGCCGCACCGAGTAAAAACCTGGCGACGCCTTTTCGTTTTGATGACTGAAGCGCGACGTGTAGTTCGGACGATCGCCGACTGTCGGCATCAGCAGGATGTCGCCGTAGTCGGAGATGCCCGTACCGCTGAGGTGCGTGTGGCTGAAACCGTAAACAACCGAGTCGGAGTAGTGATAACCCGAGCAGCCGTCCCAACCCGTCAGTCGCGTGTCCGGACTGAGTTGGACCATGCCGAACGGCACGATCGCGCCGGGAAACGTGTGACCGTGTCCGCCGGCGCCGACGAATGGGTTGACGTAGCGCGTGAGGTCTCGTTGCGCAAAGACCTGCGTGGGAAGCAGCAGCAGTAGAACGACAAGTATTTTCACGGCTGGCGCAAATCAGGGTGCGACCGCGAGCGCATAGATCAACCTCTCCAGCGCCTGCAAATCTCTGAGATCGAGCACTTCAACCGGCGAATGGCTGTAACGTCCCGGCCATGATAACCCGACGTGCAACACGCCATAACGAATAAAGTCAGATCCGTCAGTGCCGCCGTTGGTCGCGCCGACTTGCAGTGGAATGTTCTGCGACCGCGCAATGTTCAGCACGCGATCGATCTCCGCAGGCGGCGCAACTGAAGAGTTATCGAGCCCGCGAATGACCGCGCCGTGCCCCAGCGGCGCGTGCGCGAACCGCGTCGTCTCGAGCGGCGAGTCAGACGAAACAAACGTATCGACACTGAACACGCGCTTCACCGACGCGCCGTAACGTTTCGCCATCGCGATCGCGCCCTCGAGTCCCGTTTCTTCGCGCACAGACCACGCGAGGATCACTTTGCGTTTCAGTAGCGAAGGATTGATGCGCCGCGCAGCGAGAATGAGCGCCGTCGAACCCGCACGATCGTCGAGCGCGCGTGCGGTGAAGCGCGTGGCTCCTAATCGAGTAGCTTCTTTGTCGGCCGTCACAGCGAGTCCGCTAACGACTCCAAGTGTCTTCAAAGCAGCGCCGTCGATTCCAAACCAGGCCGTCAGCGCTTCCGGTTGTTTTGTCGTAGCCGAATCGCGCGGGACGAAGACGCCCTGCAATGTGCGCGGGCGGCTGTTGTCTGTGAATGGCGGATCGAAGTGAAGCACCGCGCGTTGTCCTTCCCATAGCGAAGGATAGAGTCCGCCGCGCGTGCGGAGTGAGACCGTACCGTCGTCGGCAATGTTTGTGACTTCGAACCCGACCTCGTCGAGATGTGCGATGAACATTACGGGATCGCGATCCGGACCAGCTTCGACAGTCAGATTTCCGTGAGTGTCGGTCTTTGCGAGTGCTCGCGCCCACGGCGGCAGGGCCGCGATTACGGCTGCGCGAGCGTCGTGCTCATGGCCCGATACTGAATACGCATCGGCGAGTTTTTTGAGAATGCCGGCAGTGCCGGAGAACTGATCCATTCGCTCCAACGGAGCAGATGCGTCTCGCAAGTCTACCCAGGGCGGACGCAGAATCGAACGTTTGGCCGGCGTAACACCGGCAAGCTTCTCGACTTCTTCCAGCAACGATGCCGCGTCAGCCAAACTAATGCTCTCGACCAGCGAACCGGCAAAACGCACACGTGGCGAAAGTACTGTCACCGAAGTGAGACCCGCTGACTGCGGCAAATACGACGGCTGCTCGACACTTCGTCGCGAGAATGCCGCCGTCGCGATCGTATCGGCTGATTGATCGATCAAGGTCAACTGATCGACGCGGCCGAGCGATCGCAGTGCGGCTTCCAAACCATCGTGACCGAAGCTGCGCAGCGTTGTGAGCAGAAAGATCGTCTCGCCTGATGTGACCTCACCGCCCGCCGCCGGCGCGACTGCGGCGCAACCAACTCGAACGCCTGCCATGTGCCCGGCAACGAAGCCTTCGTACGCCCATCCCAGCGACTCTTCACGCACGACTGGATCGAGCATCTGGATACCGAGTCGAGTCGCATCTGCTTTCGAAGTGGCGCCAACGTCGACCCACAGATCGTCGAGCGTCGTAACCGGCGCGGGTCCTCGATTGCGTTGCAGATGCGTGCTCTTCACCATCGCAACAGCGGGCACGAAGCCGCTGCGCGTCAACACCTTGAGACGTTGTCCTTCGTGAAACTGGTGCCACAGAGGATGCAATCGTCCACCGCCGACTTCGCGGAGTCGCAGGAAACCGTCGTCGGTGATCTCGGTGATGGCAAAACCGGGGCGGTCCAACGCACACGCGACTACACGACGCGGGCTGCCGCTGCCTCGGCGCAGGATCAGATTGCCGAGCGCGTCGCGCTGCCAACCAGGCATCGCTTGCATGATCGCGTTGGTAGCCCGGTGCTCCCATCCCGGTGGTGCGTCAAGCGCGAGCCATCGACGGAGAAACGTGTACGCGGTTGGTCCGTTTTGTGCGGGTGATTCGGTTGAAAAGAAGAAGAGACTTAATAGCGCCGCCAGTGTCAGTAACGCCCCACGGCGAACGACAACAGCATCTATGCTCATGAATATTCAGTTTTTGAAGTTGAAAGATCCGCGCGCGCTCGCGCCGTTACTCGGATGCGGGCAGCGAGTGGATCAGCCGCCGCATGCGATCTGCAAACAGGACGTCGATTTTCCCCGGCTCGATAACCTTCGTGACTTCGCCCAGGCCAAAGGTGGGATGCATCATTGACTGACCTGCGCGATACGTGCGCGTCCGATCGTAGGGCGCGCCCGCCTTTGCGGCAGCACGCGACGCCACAGCATCAGCCGCGATGCCGCTCTTGAAGGCACTACGCTGACCACACTTCGGACAACTTACGCGTGAGATTTGTCCGCGTTTAGTGATGGAGACGACGACGTGGCCGCGCACCTCGTTACACACCACACACAGTTTCTCGACACGCTCGCCAACAGTAAACACGGGCTTATCCATCTTCGTCATCTCCATCTACCTTGTTTTTCCACTGACCCCCGCAGCAGGTTACTGCGGGTCCAATAAGCGTACTACCAACGGGGTTCGCGATTGCCGTAGCCGCCGCCACCGCCACCGCGATTGCCGCCGCCGCCGTAACCACCGCGGCCGCCGCCACCGCCTCGATTACCACCACCACCGTAACCACCGCGACCACCGCCGCCACCGCGATTTCCACCGCGATCGTCGCGTGGACGGGCTTCATTCACCGTCAGATTGCGACCGTTGAATTCCTTCCCGTTGAATTGTGAGATTGCGCTTTCACCTTCTTCCTTGGAAGCCATTTCGACGAACCCAAACCCGCGTGAACGTCCCGTGTCACGGTCTTCGATAACTGAGGCTGACTGGACGGTACCGGCCTGCGCGAATAACTGTTGCAAATCCTCGCTCGAGGTTTGAAAGGCCAGATTGCCTACGTAAAGTTTCATGGACTGATTGCTCCTCTCCCGTTTTGCGGGAGTGTGAAAGAAGCTCGAATTCGCGAAGTGGGCTCCGTTGTAACGGCAGCAGCGAAAGCTCGGTTTCGGATGCTCAAAATGAGCGGCTTCTGTAGTTTAGGTCGGCCTGCTCTCGAATCATCCAAAACGCCGCCGCCAACTCACCGAGGCACGGGGCGCATCACCGTTGATGCGCGAGAGAAGGGATTAACAGGCGTTATGATGCCATTAGCCGCATGCTACTTGCAAGGAACGGAGCTTTATCCGGGTTTGTAGCGTCCTCCGCGAGGCCACTGGCACAAGCGATGGCGGTGTCTTCAATTGGGAGTTATCTCTGATGTTATGAAGCAAGCGGGTGCCGCTTTCGTTTACCCGAGAGTGGTTTAGACTCCCGGTTGACATGAAACTGAAAGGAGACACCCGCTATGAGCCACATTATATATTGCGGCGTCGACTTTCA
>DASTOZ010000495.1:0-3135 GCA_035762365.1 Pyrinomonadaceae bacterium
ATCCGCCAAGGTTCGACCGAAGGCCAAACGAAAGGTCAATGTTATTTTTCTTTTACGCATGTGAGATCCGCTAAAGGTCCTTACGAGAACCAAGCGAAACCTCGATATTCTTACTTCGTCAACTCGAACGATGCACGGATCTCGCCGACGACGTCGCCACGCCGGTTCTCGACCGGGAAGAAGGCGTAGCGCGAGAGTGCTTCGAGCGATTCTTCGTGGAGCACGCCGAGTTGTCGTAACGACTCGACGACGACCGTGGGGCGGGCGCGTTTGTCGTCGCCGTCTTCGATCTTCAAAGCGAGTCCCAGGCCGTTGGGCCAGCGTTCGCACGGAAGTATGCCCGCTGTGTAAACGCCTTCAGCCCCGACTTTGGAAACGACACGTCCACGCGTCGCGCGCATGATCTCCGTGTCGAGCCGGTTCGAAGTTCCGCCAATCAACTCCGGGAACGCGGTCATCACGCGAACGACTCGCGCGCATGCGTCCCGAATCATCTTATCCAGCGTACGCGGCGGAGAAACGAGTCGCGCGTACGCCAGCGCCATTGCCCTCACGCCGACGCCAAAAATCGGCGCCGCACACCCGTCGACACCGACCGCGAGATCCTCTTCAGGCACATCCGTAAACTGCGACACGACTCGCCCGATCATGATCTGAACAGGATTTTCCGGCTGCTCGTAGTTGTCGATCGGAGCGCCGAGCTGCAACGCAACCGCCAGCATCCCGACATGTTTACCCGAACAGTTGTTGTGCAATGCATTCGGGGCTTCATTCCGCGCGCGCAACTCCGCCGCCGCTTCGACACCGTACGGCTCGTGGACGCCACACTTCAGCGCCTCAGGACCAAGCCCGATCTTCTTGAGCATCGACGCTGCTATTCGCGTGTGGATTGGTTCGCCGTTGTGCGACGCGCAGGCGAGCGCGATTTCCTCTTCAGTAAAACCAAAGCGTTCGGCGGCGCCGGTCAAAAGCAGCGGCAGCGCCTGAAGCGGTTTCGCGGAAGAGCGCAGGAAGGTTACGTTGTGCGGCGCGCCAAGCGCGGCGACCACGTTGCCGTCAGGATCGACGGCGGCGATGTGGCCGCGGTGCCGCGATTCGGTGATGCCTCCGCGTCGGACTTCGACCAGAGGTTCGGCTAGCGGAATCTGTTGTTGAGACATGTGCGGCGCATCTTAACACGCCGCTTCGCAAGCTTTGTGCTTCGTACTTTGTACTTTGGTCTTTGTACGTCTTGCGAGTCAGGCCGACTAAGAAGCCCGGTTCGCCTGGCGAACAAAGTACTAAGCTCCAGCCTGTTGGTTGTTCCGAGGACTTGAGCGACGTCCGACTAGCGACTGGCACGTTTCTTACCGCCGAGCGCCAGGACGGTGAGCTTCACCGTACGGCGTCCGAAACGCATCGCTTCACGCGACGTCGGCGTCCAGATATCGATCCGCTTGCCGCGAACCGAGCCGCCGGTATCAGCGACCAGGTATTCGCCGCTGTACGCACCCGCTTCGAGCCGCACACGCGAACCAAGCGGAAGCAGACGCGGATCCGCGGCAATGATGCCTTTGCTGACCGGCAAACCGCTCGCGGTCCGTCCGCGCAAGCTGTACGCGGTCGCCACGTAATGGGTGGCCGGAACGACAAACGTTTCTTCCTTAACGACTGAGTCGCCAAGGTTGACCTTGTCAGCCGCGTCCATCGCTGAATGAGCTGTGGCAGCTTCTTCGGCTATCTTGGAATTTTTGTTGGCTTGGGATTGACCTTCGTTAGAGGAAGAAAGAGTTTCTGCTGAGAGTGGACGAGCAGAAAGAATCAAAAAGCCGTTAAGAAGAGCGAGGCAGAGCAACGCGCTTCCGCTGAAGATAGAATGAACTTTCAAACTTCGGGTCTCCGTTCCGATTTATTCTACTTTCCAGCGTCCTGCGCGAGTCCGTTCTTTCCTATGACTCGTCCCCTGGCTCTAGGAGTCCTGCAATGAAGTCAGCCGAGGTTGGGGGCTTGCATCCTTGATGCGGTGCGCTGAAAAAGATCTAATTACGTGGTAGTGCTGTAAGAAGAAAAACGAGCATTAATGTCGTTGTTCCAGGCAGGAAAGCTAGCACATGGGCCATGAGAGTCCAAATGCAAAACCGTGATATTTCTGAGATAAACCGCACGATTTCGCGGCAAATGCTGAAATAGCAGAGGTTAATTCGGCTCAGTCAATGTGACGCCCGAAAACCGTTCATAGCGCGTCACAAGGCGAGAAAATTCTCGACGATGCGGCGGCCTTCGGGGTGTTCGTCGTCGAAAAGCTCGGGGTGAAACTGGACGCCGTAGACCCGCCGTCCCTTCTCCTGCATCGCCTGTATCTCGCAGGTTTCGTTCGAGGCAGTCTTGCGGAAGCCGTTTGGCAGCGTCTTTACTTCGTCACAGTGGTTGTGCCAGACGGTCAGGTTCGAGGGAAGACCTTTGAAAAGTCCTTCGCCGGTGTTTTCGATGGGGAGAAACCCGCGTTCACGTTTGGCGCCTTCGTAACCTTCGCCCGGTTCGACCCGGCCCATCAGTCCGACTTCCGCGCCGTGAGCAAGAGCGATCTGTTGATGGCCACCACAGACGCCGAGAATCGGCTGGCTTGCATGTTTGATAACGTCGAAGACGCCGGCCAGCGATTCACGCGAGTAGTTGTTCCAGGGATGACTTTGGCCGCTGAGGATGATGTGCGACGGACGCAGGCTGCGCACGCGCTCGAGCGACACGCTGTGGAATGGTTCGGTGAGAATCTCGAGGCCGGGAATCAAACGGCCCAACACCGCCCGCAACTCACGCGGGCTCGCTCCTTGGCCATCGATCGTGTTGTCTACCAGGTAAACGAGCAAGGTTACTTCAAGCAGTACAGCTTCCCATTGAAAGCGCCGATATAAACTCGACCGCCGAGTATGGCGGGGGTGGCGTTGATATTATCACCGATCTTCAGTTCGCTGATCTGTTGCCCGTCTTCCGCGGATACCGCATGCAGCCACCCAGCCTTGTCGCCGAAAATGAGACGACCGTCGACAACCGGTGAGGTGCCCCAGATCGGCCCGCGCGCCTTGTACCGCCAAACGAGTTCGCCTTTCTCAGCCGTGAGCGCATGAAGATAGCCGTTGTTTGATCCGATGTAGACCC
>DASTOZ010000496.1:0-2190 GCA_035762365.1 Pyrinomonadaceae bacterium
CTAATCATGTCGGGCGAAGTACGAAATGCCTTTGTGCCCGTACGGCCACCCGGTCATCATGCTACTGCCGAACGCGCCATGGGTTTTTGTCTCTTCAACAACGTGGCTGTCGCTGCGCGTTACGCTCAACAAAAGTACAAAGAGATTGACCGTGTGGCCATCGTTGATTGGGATGTTCATCATGGTAACGGGACACAGGGAATCTTTTACGACGATCCGTCGGTGTACTTTTTCTCGTCGCACCAGTATCCGTGGTATCCGGGGACGGGAACGCGCGGCGAGAAGGGGACCGGACGAGGATTGGGTTACACGTTGAACCTGCCGTTGCGCGCCGCGACACCGGCGACAGATCAGAGGCGTGGATTCGAAGCCGCGCTGGACGAAATGTCCCAGACTTTTACACCCGATCTGATCATTATCTCCGCGGGTTTTGATTCGCATCTTCACGATCCGCTAGGTCAGTTGCTGCTCCAGGACGACGATTTCGTCGCCATGACGAAGGCGGTGAAAGAGTGGGCAGCGAGCAGTTGTCAGGGACGTCTCATTTCGTGTCTCGAAGGTGGTTACAACCTCGCGACGCTCGGCGGCACGGTGCGCGCGCACGTGCGTGGGTTAGCCGACGCCTAGCGTTGCATCTTTACTGTTTTGCGCTCCTTCTTTGCGCCTTTGCGTCTTTGCGTGAGATGTCTATTCACAGATGCAGCAGGGTGGGATCATTTCACGCAAAGACGCAAGGCGCAAAGAAAGAGCGCAGAGTAGTCGCGATTGACATCGCTAGAACCACCTACCTATGATCTCCTCACATGCCTGCCGCACAGTCTTTAGTCAGTAATGACCGGCCTGAACGTGTTTTCCTGATCGACTCGATGTCGCACATCTTTCGGGCCTTCTTTGCGCCGATGCAGAATCGCGCGGCGCCGCTCGCCACCTCGCAGGGTCAGGTGACGCAAGCCGTTTACATCTTCACGAACATGCTGCTCAAGTTGGTGCGTGAAGAAAAACCCGAATACATCGCCGCCGTGTTCGAATCGCGCGAGAAGACGTTTCGGCACGAGATGTTCGCCGACTACAAGGCGAACCGTCTTGCTATGCCTGACGACCTCGCGTCTCAGATGCCGTACATCTTCCGACTGTGCGAGGTGCTGAACATCCCGGTGATCAACGTGCCGGGTTACGAAGCCGACGACGTGATCGGCGCGCTCGCAAGCCAGGCGGCGGCAAAGAAACTTCAGGTCGTCGTCGTGTCAAACGACAAAGACATGTGCCAGCTCGTTCGCGATCCGTGGATCATTTGCATGCGGCAGAATTCGCAAGTTGTGAAGCGAAAAGAGCCGGTGCCGCCGGTCGAGTGGTGCGACGAAGCGTGGGTGGAGAAGAAGTTTGGCGTCACCGCCGATAAGCTCGTCGATCTTCTGGGACTGATGGGCGACTCGATCGACGACATACCCGGCGCGCCAGGCATCGGTTCCAAAGGCGCCGTGCAGATCATTCAGCAGTTCGGCTCGATCGAAGCGGCGCTGGCGGGTTGGGAGTCGGTTAAGCACAAGACGTATCGCGAGTCGCTGCGCGACAACGCTGAGTTGATCAGAAAGTCCCGCGAGCTGGCGCGCATCCGCACCGATGTCGAGGTCGAACTGAAACTCGACGAGATCAGGTCGCGGCCGCCGGATCGCGCGGCGGCGTACGAGTTGTTTCGCGAGCTGGAGTTTTCAAACCTTACTCGCGAGTACGCCGACGCGGCGGTTGAACGGCCTGCGACTGTCGAATCAGAGCGCAACTACCGCGTGGTGCAAACAAAGTCGGATCTCGACAACCTCGTGCGCGCGCTTTTTGATGCGGAGAGCGTTGGGATCGCAGTTGCCGATTCGACACCCGCGGGAACCGGCGAACAGGAATGCTTCGCGGAACTCGATTCAACGCGCGGGATCGCGTTTTCGACCAACGCCGGAGTCTCGGCTTATGTAGATCTCGAGAAGTTTGCCGGCGGAACGGGGGCAGCGATCGAACCATTACGCGAAGTGCTGTCGAACGGCCTGGTTGAAAAGACGATCCACGATACGAAACGGGCCGTGGGACTGCTCGACCACTTCAACATCGCGCTCGAAGGCATCAGGCACGACACGTATCTCGCTGCGTACCTGCTGGATCCGACGCGCAGCAAGTATGAGCTGGCCGATCTCGCGAAGGACG
>DASTOZ010000497.1:0-5939 GCA_035762365.1 Pyrinomonadaceae bacterium
GGAATCATCGAACTTACCCTTCGTTGGAATGTCTGCCGGATTGAAAACGTCAGCGCCCAGCCTCGCTATCGTGAGATGCGCTTCCTTCAGCAGCGCGTCGACGTGTTGGTTGAAGCCCATATACTGACTCGCCACGCCGATACGCATTCCCTTCAACCCATCTTTGTCGAGAAAGCGCGTGTAATCGGTGTATGCCTTGCCACGACTCTGGGCCGTCGTCTTGTCGCGTGGATCTTCGCCTGTTAAGGCGCCGAGAAGGATCGCCGCGTCAGTGACAGTCCTCGCCATTGGACCAGCAGTGTCCTGGCTGTGCGAGATCGGAATGATCCCGGCGCGACTCACGAGACCAACAGTCGGTTTGATACCGACGAGCGAGTTTGCCGATGAGGGACAGACGATCGATCCGTCAGTTTCAGTGCCGATGGCGGCCGCGCAAAGGTTCGCTGACGGCGCGGCGCCCGAACCCGAGCTCGAACCGCACGGATTTCGATCCAGCACGTACGGGTTTTTAGTTTGACCACCACGAGCACTCCAGCCGCTCGACGATTTAGTCGAGCGAAAGTTGGCCCATTCGCTGAGGTTTGTTTTGCCGAGAATCACGGCGCCAGCCTCGCGCAGTTTCTTTGCGACCGAGGCGTCCTGAAATGGTTTGGCGCCTAGTAGCGCGAGCGAACCGGCGGTGGTCATCATTCGATCCTGAGTGTCGATGTTGTCTTTGATCAGGATCGGAATGCCGTGCAGTGGTCCGCGCACGCGTCCGTCTTTCCGTTCGCGATCGAGCGCGGCGGCGATCTCTTCCGCGTCAGGATTGAGCTCGATGACGGATTTCAGCGTCGGGCCTTTTCTGTCGATCTCGTTGATACGGTGCGTGTATTTCTCGACGAGTGAACGTGCGGAATACTTTCCGGACTGCATTCCTCGTTGCAGATCGGCGATGGTGAGTTCGTCGAGCTCGAACGCCGGCGGTGGTGTAAATGCTGCTGTCGGTTTGGTAACTGCAACCGCCAGCGCCGTGGCAGTTGTTTGTAGAAAGTTTCGACGTTTCATTCGGCCGCTGTGTGCGCGATGTTAGTATGCTTTGACTTTGAAGGAGTTGAAGAACCGGTTGATCGTCGTCGGATCTTCCGCGTCCTTCGGGTAGCCGATAACGATCTGATATGGCCGGCGGCCGACCATGTAAACCCGCGACTTGAACATCCTCTCGGCAGTTTCGGCGACAAATTCAATCGCAGTGTAGCCGTCCAGCATCAGTGGGCGTGTGCTCACGAGAGTTGCCTTGATGCCTTTGACGAAGTTGTCGCGGTTCGCGGCCAGTTCGCTTTGCTTGTTGAAATTGAAGCTCTGATCGTAGTCGACCCAACCGATGAGATAGACGTTCGGATCGTGGCGCACGATGAACAGGTGAGTGGTATATGGACCATGCTCGCTTGGGGTTGTATCGATTTTTTCTTCCGGAGTTTCCGGCATCAGCACCGAGAACCGGCCCATATCGGAAGTAAACTTCACCCAGCCACCATTGTTATCGCCGGGGGTGGGCGCTGGCGCCGGGTTGGACGGCCGCCGGGGGGTGTGTTCCTGCGCTGCGACGGCGATGCTCAGCGCCAGGGTCGTTAAAACAGTCGCGACGAAACGGGTCATAATGAAATCCCCTTCAAAAGTGCTCAAGAGCTCAGAGGCTTATACCACGGATCGACCGCAGATGACACGGATTTGAACGCCTTGTAAGCTATCGAAGTTTATGGATTCCGGAAACACACAGGTGGCGATCGTGGGGCGTCCCAACGTGGGCAAATCCACGCTCTTTAATCGCCTCGTCGGGGAGCGTCGCGCGATCGTTGGCGACGAGCCGGGGATCACGCGCGATCGGATTTATGGCGAGGTCGAATGGGTGGGAAAGAAGTTTTCCCTGATCGATACGGGTGGCATCGTGCCCGATGACGACGCGGTGATTCCGGCGAATATTCTGAAGCAAGCGGGCGTGGCAATCGACGAGTCGCAGTTGCTCGTGTGGGTGGTGGACGCGCGCGCCGGCATTACTCAACTCGACGAAGAACTCGCGGCGTTGCTTCGCTCGACGGGAAAACCCGTGCTGATTGCTGCGAACAAGACCGACTCGGCAAAGCAGGAGAGCGAGAGCACTGAGTTTTACCGCTTCGGGTTCGACGATGTGTTTCCCATTTCGGCCGAACAGGGAATCGGCGTTGGCGATCTGCTAGATCGCATCGTCGAAACCCTGGAGCACGAAACGGTCGAGCACACAGAACCAGCGGAGCGTCCGGAGCTGCGACTCGCGATCGTCGGCCGTCCGAATGTCGGCAAGTCGTCGTTGTTGAATCGCATACTCGGCGAGGATCGCGTCATCGTTTCGCCCGTTGCCGGAACAACGCGCGACGCCATCGACACCGTTCTCAAAACATCTGAACGGAATTTCCGGGTCATCGACACGGCGGGCATCCGTCGCAAGGGCAAGACTGACGAGATGGCGGAAAAGTTGTCGGTGATCATGGCGCGAAAGAGTCTCGAACGCGCCGACGTTGCGATCGTGATAATCGACGCGGAACAAGGCGTAACCGCGCTCGATGCGAATATCGCGGGGTATGCGCTCGACGCCGGCTGCTCGATCATCATCGCCGTCAACAAGTGGGACGCGGTGATGAACAAGGAAACAAATACCGCCCTGGATTTCGAACGCAGCCTGCGCGACAAGATGAAGTTTCTGGAATGGGCGCCGGTGATAACGATCTCCGCGCTGACCGGACAACGCGTCGATCGGATCCTGCCGCTGGTTTTGAAAGCTGACGAGGCGCGGAACCGGCGAATTCCGACGTCGCAGCTGAATGATTTCTTCGAAAGGGCTGTCGCTCAACCGCGTGGTGGAAGTGCGCCGTCGCCTGGGAAAAGCGGGTATTCGCGATTGAAGGTTCAATACTTGACGCAGGTCGGAATCCGGCCGCCGACGTTCGTGCTGTTCACTTCGGGCGGCAAGGCGGGGCTGCACTTTTCCTACGAACGTTACCTGCAAAACCGATTGCGCGAAGAGTTCGACTTCTTTGCGACGCCTCTACGAATCGTTGAAAAGCATAAACAGAAGACAAGACGATAATCTCCCCGCGTTGCGTTTCGAGGTCGACGCACAAGACGGCGAGGCGCGTGCGGGTGTGTTGACTACTCGTGGCGGTGCGATCGAAACGCCGGTTTTCATGCCGGTCGGCACTGCGGGCACCGTGAAGGGGATTCGTTTCGAAGAACTCGAGTCAGACGATCTCGATGCGCGGATCATTCTCGGAAACACCTATCACCTGTGGCTGCGACCGGGCGTCGATGTCATCAAGTCTGCGGGTGGGCTTCATCGGTTCATCGGTTGGAACAGAGCGTTGCTGACTGATTCCGGAGGTTTCCAGGTCTGGAGCCTGGGAGACCTGCGCAAGATCAGCGAAGAAGGCACGGAGTTTCGATCTCACGTCGACGGTTCTTTGCGATTTCTGTCGCCGGAAGTATCGATGGAAGTGCAGGCGGCGCTCGGTTCAGACATCGTGATGGTGTTTGACGAATGCGCGCCGGGCAATGCGAGTCACGAAGAGACCGAGCGCAGCATGCAATTGACCGCACGGTGGGCACGCCGCTCGAAGACAGCGTTCGATCAACTGCAAGCAACCGGGGCCGACACGGGGCAGGTCAACGCGGATGCACTGAGTGGCGCGCAAGCGCTATTTGGCATCATTCAAGGAGCCGGTCACCTGGATGTGCGCCGCCAAAGTCTCGAACAAACGGTCGAAATCGGCTTTGACGGCTACGCGATCGGCGGTCTCAGCGTCGGCGAAGAGAAATCCGTGATGTTTGAAGTAATAGACGAGATCGCGCCGAAAATGCCCAAAGATTCTCCGCGGTACTTGATGGGAGTCGGCACGCCGGAAGACCTCGTCGAGTCTGTCGCCCGCGGCGTCGACATGTTCGACTGCGTTCTGCCGACCCGCAACGGGCGCACCGGTCAGGCATTTACCTCGCGCGGCAAGTTGAACATCAAGAATGCCCAATGGGCGAAAGACAATCGCCCGCTGGACGAGTCGTGCCGCTGCTCGGTTTGCCGCCGTCACTCCCGCGCCTATCTGAGGCATTTATATATGAGCGGGGAAATGCTCGCGAGTATCCTGTTGACCCACCACAATCTGGCGTTCTTCCTTGACACCATGCGAGGCGTGAGGCAATCTATCCGGTCTGGCGATTTCCCTAAATTTCGGCGAGAGTTCACCGAGCGGCTGAGTGCGAATGGTGAATAGCAGTTCGCTACCTCGCCGCTTGTTTGTTGCTAACAACCAAAAACCTAAATGCACACTTTCCTGATCTTCTTTCAGAACGGCGCAAGCGGATTAGTGCAGCTACTGCCCATCCCTCTGATCATCGTCATCTTCTACGTCCTATTAATAAGGCCCCAGCAAAAGCGGCAGCGACAACTGCAAGAGACGATTGCGAGTCTTAAAACTGGCGACCGCGTAATTACTACGGGTGGCATCATCGGCGTGATCACCACGGTCCGCGAAACCAGTTTCACGATTCGGAGCGCCGACAAGACCATTCTCGAAATCGCGCGGTCAGCTATCGCCGACATCGATCGCGAAGGGAAGCAATCTGGTTAGCGCACGGTTTTAAAATGAAGAAAAAGCACCTCCTGTCCCGCACAATCATTATCCTGGTCGTAACTCTGGTGGGTTTGTATCTCGTGATCGGCCCGCGGCGCCGACCAACGCTCAAAGACTTCACCTGGTCCGGTATCAAGGCCACGATGGCTAACAATATCCATCTCGGTCTCGATCTTCGCGGCGGCTCGCATCTCGTCATGCGAGTAAAGACCGATGAGTATTTGCAGCGTCTCACGGAAGAAGCCAATGTAAACGCGCAGAATGCCGCAAAAGATGCAGGCTTTGAGATTAAGAGCGGCCGAGCAGAAACCACGTCGGGGAACCTTCGCGTAGTGCTCGAGGTTGCCGACCCGTCAAAGATAAACGAGATCAAGGAAGCAATCGACAAGAAAGTCGAACTGGCCGACAAGTCCGTTTGGAATTACTCCGCTTCGGGTTCGGAAATGACCTGGACGATGAGTGGCACCGCCCAGCGCGTCCTTGCGGACGAAGCGACTAACCAGGCGTTAACCATCATCGAGCGACGCATCAACGCGCTCGGTGTTACGGAGCCGACTCTGCAATTGCACGGCGCAAAGACGGCCCATCAGATTCTGTTGCAAATGCCGGGCGTAGAGGATCCGGAGCGTGTGAAAGACATTCTGAAGGGCGAGTCACGCCTCGAACTCGTTCACGTTATCGGCCCGCCGAGTCCGTCGCCGCCGACCACTTACCCGACGCGCGAAGCGGCTATCGAGTCGCTCGGCGGCACGATTCCCGCGAACCGCGCTGTTCTGCCGTACAAGGAAAAGACCGACCCAACTAAAGATCCGAACCAGCCCGTCGTTACGCAGTGGGTCGTGATCGAACGCCCCGCGGTCATCACCGGCGACCAACTGAGCGGCGCAAATGCCGGCCAACCGCAAGGTGGCGGAGTCAACGACTGGGAGATCGATTTTCGGTTGAAGCGGGCCGGAGCAGACAAGTTCGGCGCCTGGACCACTGCAAACGTGAACAATTACATGGGCGTGGTCCTCAACGACGAAGTGAGCTCCATCGCTTTCATCAAGTCGCCGATCTACGATCGCGGGCAGATCACGGGTCGCTTTTCGCAAACTCAGGCAGAAGACCTGGCGCTGACGTTGCGCTCGGGCGCACTGCCCGCGGCCATCGAATACCTCGAAGAACGCACGGTCGGACCGAGCCTCGGCGCTGATTCGATTCGTGCCGGTGTGCGCGCGTCTTTGTATGGTCTCGGGTTTGTCGTGTTTTTCATGCTCGTTTACTATCGCGGTTCCGGCGTCAACGCCGTCGTGGCCCTGA
>DASTOZ010000498.1:0-2036 GCA_035762365.1 Pyrinomonadaceae bacterium
GAAGTCCGGAAACACCCGGTCGCCGCCGGTGAACGGAAACGCAGTCGCGGCTGCTGTCGCATAACCTGGGTCCGCAAACGGCTTGTAGAACGCAAACAGCAGCACGCCGATAAACAGAAAACCGATGAACTGGGCCAAAACGATCGCACCGCTCGTCAACAACGCCACGACCGCGCGTCGCGGACGATCCGTGCACAAGTAGCGCTGCACGAGATACTGATCCGTCCCGTGCGTGCTCATCGTCAGAAAGCAGCCGCCGATCAGCCCCGACCAGAACGTGTACGTCTTCGTATGATCGAAAGCAAAATCAAATACCGAATACTTCCCGAACTGTGTTGCGAGTGAACTCGCCGTGCTTAACCCGCCGTCAATCGACGAAACCAGGATCACACCAGCGGCGATCGCGCCCGCGATGTAGATCCCGAGTTGCACCACCTCGACCCAGATCACCGCTTCCATGCCGCCGAAGTACGTGAAGATGATCATCGCGACGCCGATCAGCACGATCGAAGCAATCGTGATGGCCTCGACGTTCCCTGCCGGTTGAAACGCAACATAAACCGCGGCAAGGACGATCGCTGTCAGCAGCAGTCGAATTCCATCGGCGATGTTTCGCATCACGACAAACAGCGAAGCGGCGAGCATCTTGATCTTGCCGCCGAAACGTCGATCGAGAAGCTGGTAGACGGTCAGCAGTTCGCCGCGGAAATACGAGGGTATGAAAAGGACTGAAATGACGATGCGGCCGAGCAGGTAGCCAAAGACGAGTTGCAGGAACTGGAAGTTTCCGCCTCGCGAGAACGCGATGCCCGGCACCGAGATGAACGTGATCGTCGACGTCTCCGTCGCGACGATCGAGAACGCGACGGCCCACCACGGCACCGATCTGTTGCCGACAAAGTAATCGCTCGTGGTCTTCTGTTTGCGCCCGAACCACGTGCCAAACAGAACAATCCCGATCAGGTAGCCAAAGATGATGAAGAGATCGAGGGGTTTCATTCAGTCGAGTCTGTTGATTTGATCGCTTCACTAACGATCCAGGATGAAGCTTCGAGCGCTTTTTCCGCGGCCGCCTGATCCAATCCCGTTTCTGCCATCACGATTCGCACGGCGCGTTCACGCAACTTCGCATTGCCTGCCTTCAGGTGCGACATGCGGTTGCCAGTCACGTAACCCAGTTGGACCATCGTTGCCGTCGAAAGCATGTTGAGGACCATCTTCTGCGCCGTGCCTGCTTTCAAGCGGCTCGATCCGGTCACGACTTCTGGTCCCACAATCGGAACGATGCTCAACTCGGCCGCCTTCGTGATCGGCGAACCCGGAACGCAAGTCAGTGCGATTGTCAATGCTCCCAGGGAACGCGCGTAAGAAACAGCGCCGACGGTGTATGGCGTCTTGCCTGACGCCGCAATGCCCACCAGGACATCACGCTTGCCGAAACCTCGTCCTTCGAGATCGATAACGCTCGCTTCAGCGTCGTCTTCCGATGCCTCAACCGCGCGATGACACGCATCGTATCCGCCGGCGATTACGCCCTGGACCAACTCGGGCGCGACACCAAACGTCGGCGGACATTCGGACGCGTCGAGCACACCCAACCGTCCGGAAGTTCCAGTGCCGATATAAAAAAGCCGGCCGCCGTTTCGCAACCGCTCGACCGTAGCCTCCACTGCTTTTGCGACGTCGCCAAGCACCAGCTTCACGGCTGCCGCAACCATCCCGTCTTCCGCGTTCATCAGCGCGACGATCTCGGCGGAAGACTGCGAGCTGAGAGTCGCTGAACGTGGATTGTCTTGTTCGGTGATCGGAAGCGAAGCGCCGCCCGTTTCAATACTCATTCTTCAGACTGCGAGAGCAATGTGATTGATGCGTTCGCGAGCCATTCTAGCGGCAGCGACCGCTGGAGCGAAATGCGGCGGTTCAAAGTACGCGCGCGGCGCGACCTTCTTCACTTCCGCGCGCAGCGTGTTCAGCATCAAATCGCCTGCCGACCGGAAGACGCCGCCCACGTACGCAATCTGAAAAGGATCGTGCTC
>DASTOZ010000499.1:0-2159 GCA_035762365.1 Pyrinomonadaceae bacterium
CTGCGGTCGACGCCTTGCGGCCGGTGGTCGCGCCGACCTTTTCAGCCGCGACTTTCGCCTGCAAAAAGAGCAGCAAATAATCGCGTCCGCCGGCCTTCGAATCCGTGCCCGACATATTGAACCCGCCAAACGGATGCACCCCCACGAGCGCGCCGGTGCACTTCCGATTCAAATACAGGTTCCCGACGTGAAACTCTTTCCGCGCGCGTTCGAGCTTCGCTTCGTCCTGGCTGTAAACGGCGCCAGTCAGACCAAACTGCGTATCGTTTGCGATCTCCAGCGCGTTGTCGTAGTTCTGCGCCTTGATCACCGCCAGCACCGGTCCAAAAATCTCTTCCTGTTCGATCGTGTCGCCGGGTTTCACGTCGGCAATCACCGTCGGCTCGATGAAGAAGCCCTGCTCGCCATCAGACCCGCCGCCGATCAGAACGCGTCCACCCTCACTCTTGCCTTTTTCAATGTACGAGTTGATCGACTTGAACGCCTTGTCGTTGATGACTGCGCTCATGTTCGTCGCCGGATCAGACGGATCGGCCAGCTTGAGCTTCGCCGTGCGCTCGACGATCTTGTCGAGCATCGTGTCGTAAACGCGCGCGTCGATGATCGCGCGCGAACACGCCGAACACTTCTGTCCCTGAAAACCAAACGCCGACTGCACCACGCCTGTCGCGGCCTCTTCCAGATCCGCGTCGTCGGCAACGATGATCGCGTCCTTGCCACCCATCTCGGCGACAACGCGCTTGATCCAGATCTGTCCGTCATGGACCTTCGCTGCACGCTCGTTGATTCGCAGTCCGACTTCCTTCGATCCGGTGAACGCAACGTACCGCGTCTTCGGATGATCGACGACCACGTCGCCAACTTCCGCACCGGATCCGGTCATGAAGTTCACGACTCCCGGCGGCAGTCCCGCTTCTTCCAGGATTTCGAAGAACTTGAACGCGATTGTCGGCGCGTCTGACGACGGCTTCAAGACGGCGGTATTACCCGTGACGACGGAAGCGACGGTCATTCCCGCCATAATCGCGAGCGGAAAATTCCACGGTGGAATCACCGCGCCGACGCCGAGCGGGATGTAGTCGAGCTCGTTCTCTTCGCCTTTGACCTGCGTCAACGGCTGTTTGCCTGCGTAGCGCAGCATCTCGCGGCCGTAGAACTCGCAGAAGTCAATCGCTTCCGCCGTGTCGCCGTCAGCCTCGGGCCACGTCTTCGCGACTTCGTGAATCATCCAGGCTGACAATTCGTGTTTGCGTTCACGCATGATCGCAGCCACGCGAAACAACAGCTCGGCACGCTCTTCGGCAGCCGTGTTCTTCCACGTTTCGAAAGCCTCGGCGGCGGCATCGACGGCGCGCGACGCAAGCTCTTTCGTCGCTTTGTTGAATCGTCCGACAACCTGTGTGCGATTCGCGGGATTGATGCTGTCGAGTTTCGACTCGGTGGTGATTCGTTCACCGCCGATCACCAGCGGATACTCGCGCCCAAGTTGCTCGCGCACCTTCGCGATCGCGTCGCGCATCGCCTGTGCGTTCTCTTCTTTCGTGAAATCAGTAAACGGTTCGTTACGAAATTCAGTTGGCATCTGCTACTCCTGTAACAAAGTCAGTCCACAGACTCCGCGCACGACGGGGCGTAATCTGTGGACTGTTCGAAAAATTTCAGGGTTGCCGTCAACCCCACTTCCCGGCTTTTTGTAGTTTCTTGATCTTGCGTTTGACGATCTCGCGTTTGATCGTGCTCATCTTGTCGAGAAACACGATCCCGTCGCAGTGATCCGTTTCATGCAGCATGCAACGCGCTGTCAGCTCCATGCCGTCGAGCTCGAACCACTCGCCTTTCAGATCCTGCGCGCGCACAACCGCGCGGAGGCTGCGCTCCACCGGAGTGAAGATTCCCGGGAACGACAAACAGCCTTCGTCGCCGTTCTGCGAGCCTTCGACGCGCAGAACTTCCGGATTGATAAGCACGACGCGCTGCTGCGGATCTTTTCCGCCCGAGCAATCCATCACGAAGAGACGCTTCGCGACACCGACCTGCACCGCAGCCAAACCCACGCCGGGCGCCGCGTACATGGTCTCGAACATATTGCTGACCAGCTTCTCCAGATCGCCGTCGAACTCCGTCACTGGATCAGCGGGAGCGTCGAGCACTGGGGCCGG
>DASTOZ010000500.1:0-11819 GCA_035762365.1 Pyrinomonadaceae bacterium
CGCCCATTCTTTCGAGAATCCACGAAACCAGTGCCGCCAGATAAAAAGCCACCTGCACCACTAAAACGGCCGCGTAAAAGGCATTGCGCGGCGCGAGCCATGCGGACGCGATAAAGATCGCGATCAAAAAAACCGGAACCAAATAACGCATCAACTTATGTGACCACAATTGGACCGCGTAAAAGCCACTGCGGAACGGATTCAGTACAGCACGGTTTCGCCAGAGGTCCGAGAACGTCTGCGAAATGATGCGAACGCGCGCCGCCAGCTCTCTTTTCGCCTGGCGGTTCGGTTCTTCAGTACAGACCGCCTCGGGAACGTAAACTGCCCGCAACCCCTGTTCCACCATCGTGGTCGCGATAATGAAATCGCTGCACGCCTCGTTGTAGAGCGGGATGTAAGCCGATGCGCGCACCGCGTACATGCAGCCGCAAACGCCAATGAGCGAGCAAACCGCGCTCTCGTGCTTCTTCAAAAAGAACTCGTAGTTCCAATATGACTGAGTGCCTGCGCCCACGTTTGAATCTTTGTCGGCCTGGTAGATCACGCGTCCGGTTACGCAGCCGACGCTGCTGTCGGCAAACGCGGGAATCATCAGTCGCAGGACGTCGGTCCGGTAGTGCGTCGTCGCGTCGGAAAAAACGATGATCTCGCCCTTCGCTTTGGTTACGGCTGCGTTCTGGGCTGCCGTCTTTCCGTGTCGCTCTTCCTGGCGATGGAGTCGCACACCGCGCGAAGCAAAACTCCGGGCGATCTCGTCAGTGCGATCGGACGAGCAGTCGGACGTTACGATGATCTCGAGATGCGATGGGGGGTAATCGAGCGCGAGCGTGTTTTCAAGCTTTGCGGCGAGGTCTCGTTCCTCGTTGTAGGCCGCAATGATTACGGTAACTGAGGGTGTCCAGTGACCGCTTTTAACGGGCTTCGGGCGGAGCCGGCTTAGAACGATGAGCAGCAGGGGATAGCCGACGTAGGCATATCCGATCGCTGCCACACTCAACCAAAAGATTGCCTCCACAGCCTTCGCCGCACTCCCTCTTAAACTCGGTCACATTAAAGCAGAAAGCTGCGGCGTTTGTAACGCTGCAGCCTCCAAAAACCCGATTAGACCGATTTGCGCTAAACCGCGACCTCTTTCTCCTCGATCTCAAAAACCAGGGTTTTGACGTGATCTCGCAGTGCCAGCTCAAACTGCTTCGCCTCTTCCACCTCGGTGAACGAAAGCGCCCTCAGCTCCTGCTCGATGCGCCGGCGATAATCTGACACCAATGAATCAGAAACGCCTAATGCTGCCGCAACTTCCAATTGCGTGGAATGATCCGGGCTCAAATAGCAGTACCAGAGCACCCCGATAATCCGGTTGTATTGCTTCACTTTCCCGCGCACGGCCTCGTTCAGGCTCGCCAGAAACTGGTCCACGTAACCCGCGGCTTCCCGCTCGGATTCGCGGCGCATCAGCCCCTCTTCGGGGTTCTCGCGCTTGTCGACCGGCTCGTAACTATTGCCGTTTTCGTTGTCGCTGTCGTCTCCGTCGAGGGGGACGAGGTAGATGTCCATGACCGGCAGCCGCGACATTACCAGGCTTCGCAAAGTACGAACGTCAACGGGTGAATCAACCGCGTCCAGCACGGAAACAATCAAGTCTTCGAGATCGGGATTGCTGATGACGACCTGGGAATCGCCCGTGCATCCGACCATTCGCGTGTCTCGCTGTCTTACCGGAATAATCTGCACACGCTGTTCGACGTCGTGCGCTCCGCGGCGCGGTTTCTCGTTGTGCCACTCACTCAAACCGTAAACTCGGTCGGCTAAACGGCGGTGCGGCTCGTCGTCGATACCACTCGAGTCGAAACGACGAAAATTGGGGCTCGACTGGATGAGGGTCGAGATGCGGCGGGCGAGACGGTAACTTTCCGGATGGCGTTTGCGGAGTTCCGCTGTCAGGAGGTTGGTGAGTTCGATCTGGCTGATCTCGCACTCGATCTCGTAGTCAGACATCTCGGTGTCGAGATAGTGTTCGAAGCGGTTTTTGCTAAGAAGCTGGACAAAGAGTTCCTGGGTGAGGTCGGTGTACGCGGAACCGGCGCCCTCTTCGATGAGCAGTCCGGCGCTGCGTGAAGCGCGGACCAGCGGATGGTGCGAGACGATGCGATGCAGGTCGGTCCAGAGCCGATTCACGTCTGAGGAGCGCAGGCTTTCGACCCACTTTCCGCTCTTTCCTACGCGGTCGGCGCGGCGCGTCTTGGCTGGCGGACGCTTGTCGCCCACGGCTGCCGACGCTGATTTTTCAGAATCTTCACTTATGGATTTCACGTTGTCCGTGCGCCCTGTTTTTCGTCTGGTTCGGAGATAGGGGTAGCAACCTGATCGTGCCGGTTGGAACTTCAGAGGTGATTTTTGTTCCGCGAGTGAGCGGTTTTGGTGTTTCCTGGAGACGTCAGAGACCGGGTTGGCTCATGACCGACGCGAGACATGGTAACAGCATTTTAAAGAACGAGCAACAAGTTTTTACATCAGGTGAATGCGGGTAAAAAGCTGAGGAAAAGTGAGGAAAAGTGCTGGAATGAGGGCTCGATTCGGAGTATGTGTAGGGGTGAAACACTCGGAAAGAAATGAACCGCTCACGGCAACAACTCACATTCAGGAAAACAGGCGCCTGTCCTTCGTCTACAACCCTGCTTTCCTTTCACGCTGAAAAGCTGTCGTCGATGGTCGGAACTCTGGTCAGGCAGCACCTTGAGTCGTGTGAGTTTTGCAGCGCCGAGCTGCCGCTCCTCGCGCATCATCGACCGGAACGCGGAACGGCGAAGACGCCGGAAATCCCCACAAACCTCCGTATCCTCGCCGAGTCAATCCTGGCTGAACACGAAAAAACGCGAGTTTAGCTGTAAAGCGATTCGATGACGTCCGCGAAGCGTTCGTCGATGACGCGGCGCTTTACTTTGAGCGTGGGGGTCAGTTCACCGCCGTCGATGGTGAATTCGTTGGGCAGGAGGGCGACGCGCCGGATGCGTTCGTAGTCAGTCAATGAAGACGTGAGTGATGAGATGTCCTGCTGCACGATCTTCACCGCCGCCGGGTGTTTTGCAAGCTCGGTATGATCTTTCGAAACGTCTTTTTCGCCTGTCTCAGCAAGCGCTTCTCTGAGGTTTTCCCACTCAGGCACGATCAACGCCGCTGGCTGCTTCCGCCCGGCGCCAACCACGACCACCTGACTCACAAACTCACTCTGCTTCAACAGACTCTCGATCAACTGCGGCGCGACATATTTGCCGTTGGACAGCTTGAACAGGTCCTTCTTGCGATCGGTGATGTAGAGACGGCCCTGCTTGTCCATGTGACCGACGTCGCCGGTGTAGAACCAACCGTCTTTGATGACTTCGGCAGTCGCTTCCGGCTGGCCGTAGTAGCCGCGCATCACGTTCGGACCACGCACCAGAATCTCACCGTCTTCAGCAATCTTGAGCTCGATTCCTTCGAACGGAATACCGACTGAGCCGACGTGATTGTTCCCCGGACGATTCGCACAGACGATGCACGTCTCAGTCGCGCCATAGCCTTGCAGAATCGGAATTCCCGCGGCGAGGTACGAATACGAGAGTGCCGGAGAAAGCGGCGCGCCGCCCGAAACGAAATAGCGCAAACGCCCGCCAACGCCCTCGCGCCACTTCGAAAACACGAGTTTGCTCGCGAGCCCCTGCTGCAAACGCAGTTGCGGCGAGATCCAGCGGCGTTTGTCTTTCAACTCGCCGTAGCGCTGGCCCACCTCGAGCGACCGCATGAAGACACTCTTTTTGAAACCCTTTTCCGCCATGCCCTTCTTGATGATCCGGTGATAGACCTTCTCAAACAGACGCGGAACGGCGGTCATGATCGTCGCCGCGACCTCGCGCAGGTTCTCGCCGACCTGGTCGAACGAAGCGGTGTAATGCACCGACACGCCGCAGTAACAAAAGACATAAAACCCGGTGCGCTCGAAGATGTGCGACAGCGGCAGCACTGACAACGCGACGTCCGTCGGTTCGATCGGCAGACCTTTCCCGATCGAGATCACGTTCGACATGAAGTTGTTGTGCGTCAACATCACGCCTTTCGGTTCGCCGGTCGTGCCCGAGGTGTAGATGATCGTCGCAAGATCTTCAGGACGGACGACGCGAAGGTACGCGTCGAAAGCGCCGGGACGCTCGGTCGCGTGTTGGCGGCCATTTTCCTCCAACTGTTCGAGTGCCATCGCGCCGTCGATCTCTTGCGCGACGTCCGCGTCGAAGAAGATCAGATGATCGAGTTGTCGATTTTCGAGCGCTGGCAGGGCGTGTTTGAAGAGCCGGCGATTCGAGATGAAGATCGTTTTCGTGCCTGAGTCGGAGAGGATGTAGTCGATCTGGTCGACGGCCTGCGTCGTGTAGATCGGCACGTTGATCGCGCCGAGACTCAAAATCGCGAGATCCACGATCGACCATTCGGGACGGTTCTCAGACAACAGCGCGATGCGATCGCCGGGACGAATACCCGCCGCCGCGAGTCCGAGCGCGACGTTCTTCACTCGCTCGACAAACGCTCCCGCCGAGATCGGGTGCCACTTACCGTCCGCGCGATAGTTGAACGCGTCGGGTTTGCCGTACTTGAGCACGGCGCCCAGAATGACGCCCGGCAAAGAAGATGCTTCTTTGGAAGTTGGTTCTGCGCTACGTGCAGTTTTAGCAGCCATATAGTTGATTGTTGCGGTTAACTTTGGACTCCTACGAACTAAAGAACAAGTCCGGAAGCGGGCAAGCAAAGCGCGCCCCGCTCGTACAACAGCGGGGGCGTTGCCGCCTTCCTGACTTGCTCTTGCTAACTCACGCTTCAGCGCTGGAGCTGGAGCTTGAACTCGACGATGACCTGCGCCGGCGCTTTCTGCTGCTACGCGGAGCATCTTCGACGCGGCCATTCAGGGTCGCAAGCGCGGCCAGCACCAAAAAGAGTAGCGCGTTTGAAGGCGTGTGTAACGTGAAGTCAAAAAAGCTGTGCACGAGAACGGCAAAACATCCGCCCAGCGCCGAGAGCGCGACGCCGCGACGAAAGTCGTCGCGCGATCCTGCGCGCACAAACGCGCGGTAGAACAGCAGTGCGACAAACGCCAGCGCCAGGGCCGCGCCGATGATGCCGCCGTCTGACAACACTTGCAGGTAATCGTTGTGCGCCTGCTCGAGTCGAAACAGTCCATTGCGCGTGTCGAATTTCGTGTAGACGACGCCGAACGCGCCGAGTCCGGTGCCGATCAGCGGATGCGCCTTGATGATTTGCAGCGTGACGGACCAGAAGTGCGCGCGGCCCGTCGTCGGATCGTTCGTGTTGACGCTGTCCACGATCAAGCGGTTGAGGGACATCTCACCACCCAACGTCAGC
Organism: Pyrinomonadaceae bacterium; assembly: GCA_035762365.1. GTDB lineage: Bacteria > Acidobacteriota > Blastocatellia > Pyrinomonadales > Pyrinomonadaceae > PSRF01. Next base: position 5,389 of record DASTOZ010000500.1, read on the forward strand.
ACGCCTATGAACAGACCGACCAGCAACATGGCGGCCAATCCGAGTCGCACCGCCACTGCTTTCAACCGGCTGCTTCGGCGGTGGCGGTGTCCATCCTCGCTGTGCTTGCGGAAGATCGCCGTCACGACGACAAAAAACAGGATCTCGGCGACCAGGCTGATGATTCCGCCGCGCGATGCCGTCATCACCAGCGCCACACCCATCAACCCAGCGATGAAGATAAACAGCAGCTTCTTCTCTCTATCGACCGCGCCCGCAAACAGCAGCCCCAACGGAAGCGCGATCGTCAATTCCATGTAACCGGCGAAGTGGTGTCGATTGATGAACGGCCCAAACGCCGTGCTCTGGTTGAGCTCGCGCATCCAGTAGACCTTCGTCGGGCTCGTGAACGACTGCGTCAAACCGAAGATGGCGAGCAGAAACCCGAAGATCATGATCGTCCGCACCATCAAATGCAGGCGGTGCGGCGTATCGATGAAGACGAGCGTCGCCGAAAAGTAGATGAGCAGCGTCGCAAAGTGAACGAGCACGAGCCGCGTCGCATACGGATCGAATGTCAACGAGTTCGAGAGACCGAGCGCCAGCGCCGCTTCGTTGGTCATGTCACGCAGCGGCAGTAGCTGTACGAGGCCGAGCACAAGCGCGCCGAGCAGCGGCAGTTGCAGCAAATTGCGGCTGACGCGTAACGTTCCGAGGCCCCACGCGTCCAACACCCACAAGACGAGGAGCGTCAATCCGCCGAGATTGAGAAGTCCCTGCGCCCAGTAATGCACGGTGCCATACGCCATCGTGGACGTCACGATCGCGACGCAGATCACGAGAAATGCGAACCGGCTCGCGAGCGTGTGCCGGATGCGATAGACCTCGCGATCCTGCGAACTCGTCGCGGTCAACGGTTGCGGACTCGGAACCGCGAGTATGCTAACGTCGTCGTTTGAGACTGAAGTCGTCATACCAAATCGAACCAAAAATCGGGCAGATCAGCGCTTCTTCATCACTGCAATTGACGCGCACGATCCTGATTTGCACAGCTTCCGTCTTGCCGGCGGTCTTGAACGACAGATTCACACGATTCCACGGATTGCTGCCGCTCGGCGCCTGCGCCGAGCTCGCCAGGAGCGCTCCGTCGGTCCCATCGAAGATTTGGACCATGGGCGCGCTTCCCGTCTCAAACTTTTCCGTCATGAAGTAGTACTCGAGGTCGTATTCGCTATTCGGGTCGACCGGAATAAGTTGCGCGATATTCAAACTTTCGAGCTTCGCGCGCACCTGAAACACGACGCGTAAACTTCGATTACCGCCGTTGCTCTTCGTCGGATCGATACCAATCTGAAGCTGCGGCGCGTTCTTTACCTGCCAGCCAAACACCATGTCCGGACCATAGTTGATCGCGTCCTCGAAACTTCCGTCGAACACTTTGCCGAGCTCGGCGCGATATCTTTCGTTTACTGCGATGTCGTTCCAAACTCGCATGGCGTCGTGATATCGCCTCTCGATGACAAGTTTGGCGACAATCGAATCGGCAATCTGACGATTGGCTTTCTTTTCGTCGCCCGAGAGACTGTCCCACACGCGGAGTCCATCGTCGTGCCGTTGCTGGTTGACGAGGTAAAGCGCGAAACGCGCGCGCGTCTCTGAGTTTCCGCCGAGTGCTTTTTTCAGGGCCTCGAGGTTGTCGCTGTAGATGGCCCAGAGAAAATTGAACTGCTGCGGTTCGAGCTCGAGGTCTGCTTCGGCGGCGAGCCGCAACTCTTTGAAGGCTTCATCGTATCGCCCGCTGCGGAGCAGAAGGTTTCCGAGATACCAGTGTGGGTACGAGTACGAGGGCGCGAGCGCAACCGCGCGTCTCAGTGCCTGCTCGCCTTTGACGCGGTCGCCCGTCTGCTCGTGGGCAGTGCCAAGTGCCATCCAGAAGCGATAGTCGTTCGGCGAAAGCATCACGGCGCGTTCGTATTCGGCAACGGCGTGTGATTGTTGGTCCAGCGGCAGGAGCTTTTGCGAAACTTGCGCCATGCGCCAGTGCGCCAAAGGATCGCTTGGCGCAAACTCCACCGCCATTTCCGCGACCCGCATGTTGTTTTGCGCCGGGTTGAAATACTCGGCGAGCGTGTTGCCGATGTACCAGCGAACGGCGAAGTACGACCCGGCTGCCGCCGCAAGCAGCACGAGTATCAGCACTGCCTTCACTACGGGGTTCCGAACACTTATTTGAGCTATTTCCTGCGGCATACTACGTAAGTTCTACTTGAATTCCAGCAAGCGCTTGTGTGGGGTCCAATGGAAAGAAGAAATTGTTTTAGATTTTTTTCCCCATTGAACTCACACAAGCGCTTGCTCGAGTATTTCAAAACTCATCCGGCTTCGGCCAGCGCGAGTCCAGGTCCTCGATCGAAATGCGCATGCGCTTCACGACAATCGCGCGCTCACGACAACACTGCAACACTTCCTGAATCCGTTCCTCAGTCATCTTCAAACTCGAAATCACCACTTCGTGCACGTCGTGCTGCGCGCAAACCGACGCAAGGTCGCCGTTCCCACCAAACACTCGCAACCCGTGAATCACTTTTCCGTTCTTCGCGGGATCGTCGTCGAGAAAACCGATGGGCGAAAGGTTCAAGTCACGATTGTTTCGCAACTCACGCAACAAAAGCTCGCCGCCATCACCAGCCCCGTAGATCAAAACGCGACGGCCATTCTGCGGACCCACAACGGGCAGCATCTGGCGAAACAACCGGAACGCCATCCTGCTTCCCGCCAACAGCAAAAACATCAGCACGGCGTCAATCGCAAAGACGGTCCGCGAAAAGCCCTCGAAACGAAACACAAACAGCACCATCAACACGCTTGCCACCGAGCTCACGACGACAGCTTTCGCAAACACGACCATATCGCTCATGCTCGTGTAGCGCCAAAGCCCGCGGTACACCCCCATCACCAGAAACACCGACATCTTCACAAACACGAGCACCGGCAACGTGCGGATGAACAGGTTCCAGGCGGGACTCGCCGGCGGGAAGTTGATCGCGTAGGCAGTCCAGTACGACAGGATGACGAGCACCACGTCGAGCAGCACTTCGAAGATCCGTCGCTTGTACGAAACGTCGACAAGAAACGTGTAGAGCGGCTTCTCTTTGAGGGCAATCTCCGCTTCGCTCTCGTCGTAAACCTTCACGCCCGCGAGATAGACGCCGACCAACGTCAGCAGAATTGTGAACGCGGCGATCGCCGCGAGACTGACGTCGAGTCGCGCACGTTGGACGAGTATCGCCAGCACGCCCGACAGTGCGGCGAAACCATAGAGCATCAGCACCGCGTTGCGTTCCGACATACCGAGCGCGACCAGACGGTGCGACGTGTGATCGCGTCCGCCAACCGATGCCGATCGTCCCGAAAGCTTGCGCAAAACCGTGACAAAAGTCGTGTCGAAGATCGGAATGAACAGGACGAGAATCGGAACTGCAAGCACGGGGAGCAAACTTCGAGATCTGCCGCCGCTGACGTTGATTAATGCCGAACTCGCGAGAAAGAACCCGACGAACATCGAGCCGCAGTCGCCCATGAAGATCGACGCCGGGTTCGAGTTGAAAACCAGAAACCCGAGCAGCGCGGCCGCGAAGATCAACATCACGAGCGCTTCCGTGTACTGTCCGGTGTTCACGAAACTGAGCGCGAGAAACCCGGCGGCGATCACCGCGATGCCACTCGCGAGGCCGTCCATGTTGTCGAGCAGGTTGATGGCGTTCGTGATGCCGATCAGCCAGAAGATCGCGAGCGCCATGTTCAGCAGCACCGAGCCGGTCCAGGGCAGCGACAGTCCGTAGTAGACGACGTAAGCGGCGCCCATCACCTGGCCGATCAGTTTTTGATAAGGCTTGATGTGCAGGATGTCGTCGACGAGTCCGACGACGAAGAGAAACGTGCTCGCGAGCAGGATGAACTTGCCGTACGTCGTGCCGGAAATGAAAACGGCGTACGTGATGATCACCGACAGCCAGATGGCCGCGCCGCCGAGCATGGCGGTCGGTTTCTTGTGCCAGCGATCAGTTTTCGGCGCGGCAACGAAGCCGTAACGCCGTGCGAAAGCGCGCACCAGCGGCGTCAGGACCAGCGCTAGAAGAAATGACGCGGCAACGGCCAGCAGCGTACGCGGGCTAAAAGGCATGTTCATTAGGTACGGGTCTTAGCCACAAAAAGGCACAAAAACCACAAAAGGCACAAAACATAAAATGACTTCCAAAAACATGAAAGGAGTTCCAAGCCTTTCCTTTTTTGCTCAGTTTTCAAGCCCCTTCCTTTTTGCTCAGTTTCAATCTTTTTTGCTCTTTGTGCCTTCTGTGGCTTTTGTGCCTTTTGTGGTTAACCTTTTCGAGGCTCACTTTTGACGACCGCTTTGATAATCGATCACCGTTTTGAGAATGCCGTCGAGGTTCATCTCCGGCCGAAAGCCAACCAGATCGCTGATCTTCGAGATGTCCGGCACGCGCCGCGGCATGTCTTCAAATCCTTCTTCGTAAGCCTCATCGTAGGGAACAAACACGATGTCCGAATCCGATTGCGTCAGCTCCTTAACTTTCTGCGCGAGCTCGAGTATCGAGATCTCCTGGTTCGATCCGATGTTGAAAACCTGACCGACCGCCTCCTCGTGGTCCATCAGCTTAACCAACGCTCCGACAACGTCGCCGACGTAACCAAAACATCGACTCTGGTTGCCATCGCCATAAACCGTGATCGGACGGCCCGCGAGCGCTTGCTTGACGAACGTCGGTATCACCATGCCGTACTGCCCGGTCTGACGCGGACCGACCGTGTTGAATAACCGCACGATGATCGTCGGCAACTTCTTCTCGCGCCAGTAAGCGAGCGCGAGAAACTCGTCGATCGCTTTTGAGCATGCGTAACTCCAACGGCCTTTCGTGGTCGCGCCCATCACGAGGTTTCCGTCTTCGCGAAACGGCACGTCCGCGCTCAGCCCGTAGACTTCTGACGTCGACGCCACCAGCACTTTCTTCTTCTTCTTGTTCGCGATCGCCAGAACGACTTCAGTGCCGCGCACGTTCGTTTCGATCGTCCGCACGGGCGACTCGACGATCAACTTGACGCCGACAGCCGCCGCCAGGTGAAAAATGACGTCGCACTGGTCTACCAGTTCCGCCGTGACCGGCTGATTGTGGACGCTGTCGATCGTGTACTGGAAACGCGGCTCGCCTTTGAGATGTTGGATGTTCTCAATTTTGCCAGTCGACAGATCGTCGATGACGTAGACGTGGTCGCCGCGTTTGAGATAAGCGTCGGCCAGATGCGATCCGATGAAACCAGCCCCTCCGGTGATAAGTACTCGCAAGCGTTCTGCTCCTTCATTGATTTATCCGCGTCTTCAGAGCAACACGGATATCTGACGTCACTCCGTGGGTTAATAACTCGCCGTACAAACGTTTAATGTCTTCAACCAATCGCTCTTTGCGATAGTTGCGTTGGACAAATTCGAGTCCTCGCGCGCCGAGATCTTTCCGCAATTCTTTATCGTCAGCCAGTTTTTTCAACGCCGCGGCAAAAGCCTGTTCGTCGCCACGGGCCACACAAATACCGCGTCCATCCGCAAGCAGATCGACCACACCGCCAACACTCGTCGCGACCACGGGACGCGCATTCGCCATTGCTTCGATCAGCGTGAGCGGCGTGCCTTCGTTCAACGAAGTCAGCGCGACGATGTCAAGCGCCGGATAAAAATACTCGGGATCCCTGCGGCCTCCGGTAAAGATTACATCGGATTGCAGTCCCAGCGATCGCGCCTGCTGCTCCAGGCTCTCATGCAACGAACCCTCCCCGATCACGACGAAGCGCATCCGCGTTTGGCCCTTCAAACGCGCTACGCTGTTCAGAAACATCCGGTGGTTCTTGATCTCGGTCAAGCGTCCGACGATGCCGACAAGCACCGTCTCGTCGTCAATCCCCAACTCCTCGCGAAACCGGGCGCGTCGCGAAGCGTGATCGGCAAAGACGCTCAAGTCGAGTCCCAGCGGGACCACCTTGATCTGTCCCTGTCGCCCGACGCGGAAATCGTTTCCGATCTCGGCGCCCTGTTGTTCGCTGACGACGATCAAGCGATCCGTAATCAACCGCGCCAGGATTCGTTCGATCGTCAGAAACAGACGTGTTCGGCCGCGGCCATAATAACTGTGAAAAACGTGGCCGTGATACGTGTGCACAAACTTGCACGCCCGCGGCCGTCCGACGAGCGTGCCGGGCGTCAACCAGCGATAGAAAAACCCGGCGACTCGTCCGACTGTTCCCGCCTTCGCCGTGTGTGTGTGAACGACGTCGGGCCGTTCGCGCAAAAACAAACGAAACAGCTTCCATACCGTAATCGCGTCTTTCACCGAGATCTCGCGGCTCATCTCGGGAATGTAGAACGGCTTCACACCCGCCTCGTC
>DASTOZ010000501.1:0-2823 GCA_035762365.1 Pyrinomonadaceae bacterium
AAGCACTGAGCGCCCGAACCAAGCTGCACTCGATTGTGGTCCACCGTGTAACCGGACGAAGCAGATGAGTCGCGCGTCAGTCCGCGCGGCGCGTAAGAGTAATCCGACTGCTGCTGGGCCGTGATGAAGGCGCGGATTTGCAGGTCAGTAGGCTTGCTCAGTACAAACATGCAGACCTCGCGGGCGAACCTCCATCATCAGATCTAGTGGATCGTGACGAGACTATAACAGGGAAGGATTCCGGGCGTAGAGCTCGTTAGGAAGTGTCCGCAAGGTGCGGTGCGCGTTTACATTTCCGCGCACCGCACAAATGACTAAGGCCGGCGAGAGAGTTACGGCCAGTTCGAGTTGCCGTTGTTATTGCGGTTGCTGTTCGAGTTGCTGTTGCTGTTTCGCGAACCACCGCTGCGGTTGCTGTTGCCGCTGTTGCCGCGCTCGTTACCGGGAAGCGCCTTGGCCATCTCGAGATGTTGCTGGAGCGTCGGCAGCGTCTTGGCCGCAAACGCTTTCAGATCGGGGTCGGCGCCTTTGTTGCTCTGCTTTTCGAACTCCGACACGTCTTTGTTGTGATCGCTTAGCATCAACTTCGAGTACTCGCGATCAAACTCGGCGCCGGTCAGGCTCGTCAGCTTCGTGACGTGCGCGCGATGTTTCTCGTCGAGCTCGGTCGGCAACGTGATGCCCTTGCTGGTGGCGAGAGACATGAGTTCCGTGTTTGCTTGCCCGTGATCGTCCACCATTCGCTGGCCAAATTGTTTCACGGCCTCACTCATGCCGTTTTGTGCCGCGAGACGGCCGAGTTCAACTTCCATCATGCCGCCCTGGGCAGCGTCCATCAGGAAGTCTCGATCCTTGGAACTCATCGTCGACATGCCGGTTTGCTCGCCTCTGGCGTTCTGATTGCCGGACCTGTTTGAGTTGCGATTCTGCGTGCTGCCGGTGTTGCTATTGCTGTTGCTATTGCCGTTGCTATTGCTGTTGCTGTTGCTGTTCTGGTTTGAATTCTGGTCCCGGGTAGCGATGCCGCCCTTAACAGCGACAGCTACGAGCCCGCACGCAAGTAGCACGGCCAGGATCCAGATGTGTGCATACTTGATTAACTGCCGGTTATTCATCAATACCTCCTTGATCGAGACGGAAACTACCCGCCCACATCGAACGGCGCTGCGCGAGCGCCTGCCATTAAATACACGAATTGGAAGGGGAGACGCGGGTGCGAGGCTAACAGCGTCCGGGTCGCGAATCGGTTCGATCGCGTACGTTAGAGATTTCGTTACTTGATCAGATGAGTTTTGTAACGAACGGAGCGGGGACTATTCTTTCTGAAGCATTGCGAACAGCTTCATCGTAGTGTTCCAGTTCCGGATCGTGATGTTCTTGTATGACACTCGTTGAACGAGTTTGTTTAGATTGCTTTGGGCGGCTTTGCTGATGAGCCTGCGAAAGTAGAGCGCGTGATCGCCCGCGTGCGCGGTATCGACGCCGGGCGTCGTTTTTACGTCCGCCAGCGCCTCGCTCGTCGTCAGTGGCTCGCGCACGAACAAAACGTCGTAGCGATACTGCGCCGCATCTCCGCCGAAGCCCTTTGGCGCCTGCGCGACTACGCGTTCCATTTCGCTGCCCGACACCACCACGACGCGCGACTCGTAGCTGAACGCGTCGCTCAAGGCTTCTTCGATCGTCTTCGTGAGTTTCGCTTTGTTCGATTGCTTTGACGAGAAGACGACGTTGCCGCTCGCTATATAGGTTTCGACGTCGGTGAACCCCATATTGGCGAAGCTGCTTCGCAGGTCGAGCATCTTGATCAGATTATTTCCACCGACATTGATGCCACGCAGTAGCGCAACGTAACGATTCTCGCTCATCTCCGACCAACTCACGTGTTGTGATGTTCGATCACGTGTGCGTGATCATCAAAACGTATCCGTCAGGATCGACCACCTTGAACTCGCCGCGTGGGGCGTAGAAGGGCGTCGATATCTCACCGGGATTAACACCGACCGCGACGAGCGCCTCATGCGCCTCCCGCACGTCATCTGTATAAAGATAGAAGAGTATTCGCTGCTGATTGGCAACGATCGGCTCGTCCGCCTCGGCGAGCATCAACTGCGCCGCTCCGCACTGCAACCACGCCCACGTCGGTTTGGTCGCGCCCTCCTGAGTAAACGCATTCCCCACCTCAAACCCAAGGCGCCGATAAAACCCAATCGACCCCTCCACATCCGCCACGAACACCATCGGCACAACTTGTCTCGTCTTCATCGTCTTAGCTATCCGTGCAATTCCGCTCGCGTGGTAATATCGCCGCGTACCGGCGCAATTTACAAGCTTCTCGCGGGAGAATGACACTTAGCAAAGGACCGTGCCTCATGCGTAGACTCATCATTCATCTGGCCAACCTCGACGAAGTTTATGCATTGATTCGACAGAAGGCGCTCAGCCTGAATTGAATGATCCGACCGGGCGCGCATCGATTAAAGGAGTGTACATGAAGCTGCTCATCTACATCGTCGTCGGTATCGTTGCGGCATTGGTCGTGCTCGTCGGAATCATGGCGCTCATTGGTTCAATGCTGCCGAGGACGCACGACGTCTCGCGCTCCATCGTTTTGCGCAAATCGCCGCAGGACGTCTACGCCGTAATCCGCGACTTCGGTTCCCAGCCCAAATGGCGCGACGACGTGAAGCAGGTCGACGTCGAAACGTCGCAAAGTGGTCCGGTGTACTTTCGCGAAGTGGCGAAGCACGGAACCGTCAACTACGAATTGACAGAGGACATTCCTGCGCAACGCATGGTGACGAGGGATTCGAGACACTGATCTCG
>DASTOZ010000502.1:0-2681 GCA_035762365.1 Pyrinomonadaceae bacterium
TCTTCAACATCTGGCTCGCAACTGACGCTCGTTCCGCTTCTCCAACCAACTGATGGTACGGACGCAGCAACCAGCGCACGACAAACAAGATCGACAACAAACTTCCGATCAGGATAACGATGAAGGAAGTGAGCAGGATTGGACCACGTGCGACGGGCGTGTCAGGCGTGAGGGCGTAAAGCAGGATCGCAAACAACACCGCCAACAGGAAGAGTCCCGTCAGCATCGTCAAACCGGACTGGAAACGGTTGCGCGCCACTTATCCTTACCTGAACTGCCCGGCATACCAGTTAACGATCTGCGAACCAAACAGCAGCGACCCGATCGCGCCAATGCCGAGGAAAATCCCGAACGGCAACAGCATCTGCATATTTCGTTCACGCTGCCGCGCCATCAACAACACACCGACGATCGATCCCGTCAGCACCCCAACGAAGATCGTCAGGATCGTGAGTCGCCAACCGAGATAAGCGCCGACCATGAACATCATCTTCACGTCGCCGAGTCCCATCGCCTCGACGCCGCGCAGCTTTTCCCAGATCCATCCCATCAACCACAGCGATCCACCACCAACGAGCGCGCCGATCACCGCGCCACCCAGCGACGCGACCCAGATGGGCAAACCTTCGAATGGACCATTGATCAACGAAGGCAAGTCGTCGAAATGTGGCGTTCGCGTCAAAAAGGGAATCGCGATTCGAGCAACGACAGCAAAAACAATCCCCGGATAGGTGATGACGTTCGGCAGAATCATGTTCTCGGCGTCGATGAAAACAAGCGCCAGCAATGCCGAAACAAAAACAAGATCGAACGGCAGTCTCACACCCATGCCGTCGTGCCACGCCACTGCGACAAACAACGCAGCCGTCAGCAATTCAACCGCGGGATAACGGAACGAAATGTGTTCCTTGCACTTTCGGCACTTCGCCCCGAGCGCGACGTAACTAAGTATCGGAATGTTGTCGTAGAACGCGATCACCGCGCCGCACGAAGGACAACGCGAGTTGGGAAAAACGATCGATTCATCGTGCGGAACGCGATGAATGACGACGTTGAGGAAGCTGCCGATGATAGCGCCGAAAATGCCGGCAAGAACGCAACCGACGACCGGGGGAATTAAACTGGTATCAGGCATCTTGTGCTTTGTACTTGGTTCTTTGTACTTTGTTCCTGTTCTGTAGTCTCATCTTAAAACGCAATACAAAGTACCAAGAACAAAGAACAAAGCTCTACTTTTCTTGTTGTAACTCCCAAAGCATCAGGTTCTTCAAAAACGCATGGTGCGCGGCGAAGCTCGCGATCGTGAAGCCCGCAAAGCCGTCGCGAAAACCACCCTTTAATACAAAGCTCCGCACAAACGCAGCGGGCGCGGCAGCAGCGACGCCGAACACGGAAGTCCGGCGACCTTCTTCAAACATCTGCTGCGCCGCGAGCGGCGCATAACGCTCGCCGATCATTCGGTGATGATGCGCGGCATTCGGCGACGTGTAGTGCAGCAAATCTCCGCCGAGCTCTCCCACTCGCGCGCCTGAATCCATCACCACCGATTCGTGAATGTGGCGCAGCTTCCAGCGTCCTTTGGTCCTATTGAACAAGCGCAACTGGTAATCGGGATACCAGCCACTGCCACGAATCCAGCGTCCCTGGTAGTACGTGCGGCGAGCAACGACATAGCCGTCCGCCTCTTCTGCTCGTCGATGATGCTTGAGTGTTTCAAGTGATGTGCGGAGCTGATCGGAAACGCGTTCGTCCGCGTCGAGACTGAAGATCCAATCGTGGGTCGCGCGGTTCACGGCAAACTGCTTCTGCGCGCCGAAGCCGGGCCACTCGTTGGTGATCACGCGCGCGCCGCACGACTCGGCGATCTCGCGAGTCTTGTCAGTCGAGTTGGAGTCGACCACGACAATCTCATCGGCCCATGCGACTGCCTCACAGGCGGCTTTGATATTCGACTCCTCATTGAAAGTGATGATCGTGGCGCTGATCTGCATGAAAAAATCCGTGTTCCTCAGTGCACGGACTGCGGAACACGGATTATACAGCTTTGAAACCAGTTATGGGCTTCGAGTTATGGTCCCGGAGGCGTATCGACGACCACGTTATTTGCGCGCAACGTCGTCGAAGTCGCGCGTTGCAGGTCGGCGATTGCCTTGTTGTAGTCCGTCTCCGCTCGGAGTTCTGCCGCGCGAGCATTCGCGAGTGCGTTTTCACGCTGGAACAAAAGGAACGTCGTCGATCGGCCTACCTGGTAGAGACGCTGTTCGCCCTCGAGCTGCATCTCGGCGTTGGATCGCGCCTCGCGAGCGGAAAGCACTCGCTGCCGTGCTGACTCAACCGCCTGCGCGGAATTGCGAACGTCGACTTCGATGATCTGTTCCTGTGAACGCGTGGTGGCGGCGAGTTGCTCTTTCGCGATCCGGGCGCCGGCAAGGTTCGCTTCGGCCGTCGTGTTTTTGAACGGGAATTGAATCCTCACGCCGATCGTCACGTTGCGGGTGTCGCCGCTGAACAGGTTTCGGAGGTCGCGGCCGTAACCGCCGACCAGGTTCGCACTCGGTCGGGGTGTGATATCCGGCTCCCTTTCGACCAGCGGCGACTCGGCGAGTGGCAGGCCCTGCGCGGTTTGGATAGCGCGGATCTGCGACAACAGAAACGCCGTCTGGCTGGTCGCCGGGTCGCCG
>DASTOZ010000503.1:0-7540 GCA_035762365.1 Pyrinomonadaceae bacterium
TGCGTCATGCCCGGGCAAAAGTGGGAGCAGGAGATTCTCGAGAAACTCGAACGCGCGGACATCGTCGTATTGTTGCTGAGCAATGACTTCATCCGTTCGGAGTATTGTTACGTCAAAGAGATGAAGCGTGCATTCGAAAAAGCCGCGGCCGGAGAGAACGCCGTCATTCCAATCGTCGTGCGCTCCTGTGCCTTCAATAAACTCGAGCTCGGAGAGATTCAGGCGATTCTCCCGGACGGTAAGCCGATCAATAAACACCGAGATCGCGATGGAGCCTGGTTGCACGTAACCAACCAACTCGATCCCGTGATCGCGTCTCGGAAGATCTCGAAGTTAGCGGAGGCGCGAGTTCATTGAGCGGGAGTTTGTCCGACGCAATGATCCGCAATTACGAACGTGATGGCATGGTGTTTCCCGTGCGCGTGCTTTCTGACAACGAAGTTGCGGAGTTTCGAGGGCGGTTGGAAGGAGTGGCGCGGGAGAACGCGAGGCGGATGGATCAGTTGCACCTGATATTTCCCTGGGCGTACGCTCTCGCGAGTCATGAGAAAGTGTTGGATGCCGTCGAGAGTTTGATTGGGCCGGAGATTCTGATCGACGGGAATCTCGTTTTTTACAAACCGCCGCATGACGCCGGGTATGCGTCCTGGCACCAGGACAGTGTCTATTCAGGTTGGCACCTGACGCCGTCGGTCTCGGCGTGGATAGCGCTAACTGCGAGTGAGCCGGCGAATGGTTGCATGCGAGTAGTTCCGGGCACACACAAGCAGGGCGTGCTCGAACACGACAACGTGCACGATCCGAACCTGCTGAACAAGCGCGGAGAAAGATTGAGGATGGACGTGGATGAGTCACAGGCGGTCGACGTCGTCTTAAAGCCCGGTGAGATGTCGTTGCATCACACGAACATCGTTCACGGATCGAATCCAAACACGTCAGATGGCCCACGCATCGGGTTCATCGTGCGCTTCGTGACCAACTTGAGCACGAACCGGGATCGACCGGTGATGCGAGTGCGAGGCAACGCTGATTGCAGTCATCTACGACTGCTGGAGCCGCCGGTCAGTCGCAGCGCGTGATTTGGTGAGTGAAAGATCTTTGTTGACGGCCGGCGCGTCAGGAAATGACATCGTTCGTTCCTTGAAAACGCATTATCACGAACATCGAGACCGCGAGTGATGCGCGTGCGGCGCAGATCGTCTGTCTGTTCGGGTGTGAGTTCGATAACTCTCGAGAAACCGGTAGCAGCGTCGTACTCTTCGCACATCAGCAGGTTCGCGCGGACATCCATCGCCTCGAGGTAGATGTCGTCCAGCATCACGCGGAACTCTCGTTGAAAAACCGTGTTGCCAACAATGATCGAAGCCAGTGGCGCGAAGTATTCGTGGTAGTAGTCGACGAGGAAGTCGAGGTTTTTCGATTCGGGCGCAATGACGATCTCAGTCCGGCTCAGGAGTTGGTCCATGTGACTGCCGAACAGCACGAGCGACTTTTCGAGATACCAGTGATTCTCGAGTCGCTGCTGAACGTCTGAGTATTCCGATTCGACCCAGACGAGATTTGGCATGAAGCAGTAGCAGTTGAAACGCTCCTGCAGGAGGTAGTTGTTCATGTCGAGCACGTGTTCGGCGCGACTGTTCAACTCGATGAACGCGTCGAACACAGTGTTCCTGATGGCATAGGCAAACGTCGAATTCGCTTTCGTGATGCGCGCGATGTGTTCTGAAACTCTTACTGGTTCGTCCTTGTGCAGCGCGCCCAGGAACAACATGTCCCAGTCGTCGGGCAGTTCCTCGATGAACGTCGCAAACTTTTCTTTGAACTGAGGATCGAACACGACATCGTCCTCGAAGATCAGCACGCTGGCAGCGCCCGCGTGGCGCGCTTCGCGAACCGCGCGCACGTGACTATCGAGACAGCCAAACGCACCGGGTGTATGGAGCCAGTGGTGCGGCAACGCGATCTCATTGCCGTCGGTCGCGGAAAAACGTTGGACCGGTTGAATGCCGTGAGCAGCGAATGCGTGTTGCACTCGTTGCCATCGTTCCGGTCGCCGATCGAGATTGACGCAGATCGTCAATGGGAATAAGGACATGGATTACACGGATTGTAGCGATTTTGTTGACGCTTGGGGAACCGTCTTCTAAACTGCTCCCCAACTCACTACACGGACACGAAAGATGGCCTCCGTTCTCACTCACGCACAGTTGGCTAACTACGAGGAGTTAGGGTTCCTGCATTCGATCCCGGTTCTCTCGTCTGACGAAGTGCATGCGTTTCGAGCCGAAATCGAGCAGACATGCGCGGCGATCGGCGGCCGCGTGACGCGACTCGATGGTCCACATCTTTACTTTCGCTGGGCGTGGGAGTTGAGCACTCATCCGCGCGTGCTCGATTGCATGGAACAACTCATCGGTCCAAACATTCTGCTCAAATCGACGCGGCTGTTTTATAAGTTCGGTCAGAGCGCTTCGTTTGTCGGTTGGCATCAGGACGGCATCACCGAGCGCGTGGACCAGGCGTTTGTGCCCGCGATCTGGTTGGGACTTACTGAAGCAACTGCCGAGAACGGCTGTTTGCGCGTCGTGCCGCGATCGCATCGGTTGGGGCTCGTGCCGCACGACGATCGTCCCAATCCTAACAATCTCACAACACAGGGGTTGACGGCACAGGTGAAGATCGATTCGCCGCACGATATCGTGATGCGCGAAGGCGAGATGAGCCTGCATCATCCGCTGATCCTGCACGCATCGAGCCCGAATCAATCCGCTGAGTCGCGCATCGGGTTTTCCGCAACGTACTCGACGCCTGCGTTGACGGCAAGCAGAACGGCCGTCGCGTGGGTGCGTGGTGATGGGCCAAGAGACCGCTTCACGATCGTCGGCGCGCCGCCGGAACGTTCGCTCGCCGAGGCCATCGCGGCGTATCGCGCGGGCAATCACCAGATGTTATTTGAGACCACGGATTGTCGCGGATTATGAAGTTGAGTGTCGTCATACCTACCTGGAACCGTGCACATCTCGTGTGTGAGGCGATCAGCAGTGCGCTGAATCAGCGACCTGGAGACGTCGAAGTGATCGTCGCCGACGATGCATCGAACGACAACACGGCTGAGGTAATTCAGGAAACATACGGCGACTGCGTTCGCTTGTTGCGTCTCGCAAAGCGTGGAGGCGCAGGCGCCGCACGCAATGCGGGTGTTACGGTTGCGAGCGGTGAGTTCGTCGCATTTCTCGACTCTGATGACGTGTGGTTGCCGGGGAAGCTCGATGCCGAGTTGCGTGTGTTCGAGCGGTTCCCGGACGCGGAGGCGGTTTTGTCTGACAGTCAGAACTTCTTCGAGCATCAACCGGATGGAGAAAGCCGGTTTGCGCAAAATGGTTTGCTGGCGGCTACAGGCGGGGAGCTGCGTTGGGCCAACGAATGCGATTGGCTGTGGACCAACAGCATGAACACTGTTCATACGTGCTCCATCACCGTGCGCCGCGAGGCGTTGGCGCTTCTCGGCCCGAAGCTGTTCGCGGAAGATCTCGACTGTTGTGAAGACTGGGAGTTTCAGATGCGCGTCTGTCATCTGTGTCGCGTCGTCGTGTTGCCGAAGATACTCGCGCACGTGCGCAGGTTTGATGATAACTCGCGCCAGGGTCGTGGCATTCCCGGTCGTACGACGACGAAAGATCAGGAGCTGATCCTGTTGCGCGATCGGCTCACGGTGATGCAGCGCGCGACGTGGCTGCAAAACATTGACCCGCGACTGGCTGCGGAGCTGGAACGTTTTCGAATACAAACGGAACAGCAATTAAACGGATAAGGGCGGATGAACATCGAGGAAGTTCACGTTTGGCGAGGGACACCCGAGCAGCGCGCGCTGCGCACACAAGCCATCAAGGCGGGTCAGTTCGCTTACTTCGACGAGCAACTGGATCATCCGGATTGGCGCGGGAAGTTGGTGCTCGACTTTGGGGGCAACCGCGGAAACATCTTGTTTGATGTCGAGTGCAAGATCGAGCCGCGGGATTACTATTGCGTCGACGTCATCAAGGACGCGATCGAGGATGGTCGCCGCACGTTTCCCGGCGCGCACTGGGCACACTACGATCGCTACAATTGCTCCTTCAATCCCGACGGTATTGCCGATCTCGCGATGCCGGATTTCGGAGTGGAGTTTGACTTCATCCTGGCGTACTCAGTTTTTACGCACACGACTCTCGAGGAGATGCACGAGCTGGTTGCGCAACTGCACGCGAGGCTCGTTCCCGGCGGAAGGCTGGCGTTTACGTTTATCGATCCGCATTTGGACAACAATCTGAAGTGGCGTCTCGAACGCTCGAACCCCGAAGCGGATCTCGAGAGTTTGTTGGATCGTAGTCGCGACGCCCGCTGGTGCTCGCTCGTAAACGGCACGGCTCTCTACGTCGAGAGCAACGGCGAGTGGTCCAACGAAGCCGGCGCCTGCATGACTTACCACGTCTTCCATACCGAAGAGTTTATGCGTGAACAGTTTCCGCATGCGACGATCCGCCCCCCGGTTAATGGCGAGATGCAACACTGCTGCATCGTGCGAAAATGATCCCATTTCCAGAGAGCTCAAGGGTAAACGTCGACGACAAACTCGCCCGCGATCTGCTTCGCGCCGCGGAGAGTTTGCCGCGTTACGACAATCGCGAGTTTTACTCGACGTCGTTACAAGCATCGGTGCTCGAAAATGTGCGCGCCGCTGCGCCCGCCGGGTTCGATTCGCTGATCAATCAAATCAAAGAGCGACTTGCGCAGTCGCCGTATTGCGCTCTGGTCCGGGGTCTCGTTTTCGACGAGGGTAACAAAGTCTTTGTCGCCGTGAATCGTGCGTTTGGCGAGCTGGTCGCGCGCCCATACGAGAAGCCGCGCGCTCAGCTCGTGCACTACATCCAGCCGTCAACGGACTTATTGTCTGCACGCGGAGGACACGAGAGCGAGCGATTGCACACCGACACCGCCGACTGGGCGTCGCCAGTCGAACTGATCTCGATGGTGTGCGTGCGCGCCGATCCCGACGGTGGCGGACGTTCGCGCATCCTCGACGTCGACTCGATCCGCAGCGAAGTAAACGAGCGATTGGGCAGCGCGACGCTTGAACAGTTGGAAACGGAAGCGGTGCCGTGGCAGTTGGCGAGCTACTGGGGCGGCGGCGTGAAGTGGCGGACCATACTTACGCAATCGAGCATTTGCTGGCGTCGTTACACGATCGATCTTGCGCTCGACTCCACCGGCGCTACACTCTCGGACGATATACTTCGTTCTTTGGCACGGTTCGAAGACGTGGTTTCGACAACGCCACGCACGCTCGACTTCCTGATGCGCGAAGGCGAGCTTTTGTTCTCCGACAACCGGCGCACGATTCACGCCCGCACGCCCATCGCGGCGGGCACGGCTTCAGATCGCTTGATGATTCGCAGTTGGATTAGGACCACAGATTAATCTTATGCAATTCGCACAAATCTCTGATCGAGTGGAAGCGACCGCCCGCGACGTCGATAGCAGTTCACTCGTCGGCGCCTGGATCAATTCAAACCTCGACACAAACAGTATCGCGCGAGTGAAGATTACTAACGCAGATGGCGGGCTCCAGCTTGAAGTATTTGCGATGGGGCCGGACGGTTTGATCGACTGGGGGCCGAGCAAAGCACAAGTCTTCGCCGGTGGACCAGCATCTCACGCGGCCGCCGGTTTCACTTGCCGCTACGATTTCGGGTTCGCGGAAGCACGTCTACAGGCGATGATCATGAAAGGCCTGCTCGTGCTGGCGCAGTTTCATCTTTTCAAAGACGACAGCGGACGCTCTGATTACTTTCTGCGCGAGTATTTCGCGTTGAGTCACGACCGTTTCTAAAACCATGACACAGGCAGCATTCAAGCAAAACAGCCACTTGAATCCCGAGCTCCGGGAAGCAGGGGCGAATCTGCAGAAACTTCTAGGGCGCTGGTTGAACACCAACCGCGACACGCGAGGCATCGCCGAATGCACGATCGCGCGCGACGGCGACGAGGTGAAGGTCAGCATCGTTGGCGTTGGCGACGATGGTCCAATCGCGTGGCCCACAGTCGCCGCGCATTCCATGGCGAACCTCGAAGAGGAAGCGGGGCAACGCACCGGCGCGCTGATGGCGACGTTTGATTTCGAATTCATGCGCGCTGAAACGCACATCCGGATCAATAAAGGCGTCCTCGTGATCGTGCTGTTCGCGACCTTTCTCGACGGCAGCGGCAGATCGAACTATCTGAACCGCGAATTCTTTTACGCGCAGGGATGACACAGCGTGGCGTTTCTATCGACGAAAACGGGGCAGTTTACGTATTTCTCAATGCAGTTGGGCGAGCGCGACTGGCGTGGGAAATACGTGCTCGACTTCGGCGGCAACATCGGCAACATGCTGCGCGATCCGAATTCGACGATCGACGAGGACCGATACTGGTGCATCGACGTCGTGCAGGAGTCGATCGATCGCGGCAGGGCGGCGATCCGGCGCGCGCATTGGATCTTTTACGATCGCTACTGTTTCTTTTTCAATCCGCAGGGAATCTCGCAAGCGAGTCTTCCCGAGATCTCGCAGTCGTTTGATTACATCGTCGCCTATTCGGTGTTCACGAACACATCGCGCACGGACATGCTCGATCTGGTCGAACAATTGACGGACCGTTTGACTGAAGGCGGTGCTTTCGCTTTCACGTTCATCGATCCGCACTACTCTTCGTGGCCCGGTCGATACGACGGCAACAATCTTCGCTGGCGACTGGAGCGCGAAATATTTCTCGAGAAGCAGAAGGGAAACGCGTTAGACATCGACATCGACGACCTCTGCGCGCGCGCGCGCTTTGCCCCCTGGTTCGTGTTGGTCAACGGGGAGGATTTATATCTCGAAACTGAAGCGACGAAGATCTATGAGCCCGAGCGACAGCGGACTTATCATACGTTCTATTCGGTCGAGTACATGAAATCGCTGTTTCCGGAGGCGACGATCCTCCCGCCCGTGAACGACGAGATGCAGCATTGTTGTGTGATTCGAAATAACTGATGGAATTCGTGAGACTCACGGAAGCGCAACGAACAGCCTTCGCCAGCGACGGCTTTCTCGTGGTGCGCAATGCGCTCGACGCGGACACGGTGAAGCAACTCGTCGACGAGTGCGATCGACTGGCGGGTGCGTTTCTTCGTAAGCCCGAGATCTCCGGCAAACCCGAGTACAACCATCTCGATTTGCGTCGCGGGTTGCTCAAGGAAAGAGCCTTGGTGGCGCTCGTCGCAAACTCGACGACCGTGCCGCTCGTGGTCCAGTTGTTGAGCCCGAACATTCATTTGCACTCGACAACCGCCATCTACAAACGTCCGGAAAATCCGGACGGTCCGCCGTTCCGCCGAGGATGGCATCGCGACATTCGCATCCCGAAGGATCTGGGCCACGAACAGTTGCCGCTCGTCGGCATCAAAGTCTGCTACTGCCTGACGGACTTTCAACAGCCGAGCTGCGGCATGACACTGATGGCCCGCGGATCACATCGTCTG
>DASTOZ010000504.1:0-2947 GCA_035762365.1 Pyrinomonadaceae bacterium
ATTGGCGACAGTTGGGCGGTTCTGTTCTCCCATCCCAAAGACTTTACTCCCGTGTGCACTACCGAACTCGGTTACGTTGCGCGCTGTAAGCCAGACTTCGACAAACGCGGCGTCAAGGTGATTGGCCTCAGCGTCGACCCGACCGATTCGCATAAGCGATGGGCCGAGGACATCAAGGAAACGCAGGGCGCGGCGCTCAATTTTCCGGTGATTGCCGATCCGGACCATAAGATCGCCGAACTCTACGACATGATTCACCCCGAGATCAGCGACATTTTTACCGTGCGCTCGGTCTTCGTCATTGGCCCCGACAAGAAAATCAAGCTGATGATTACGTATCCGGCGAGCACTGGTCGCAATTTCGACGAGATACTGCGTGTGATCGATTCGTTGCAGTTGACTGCGAAGTACAGCGTCGCGACGCCGGTGAATTGGAAAGACGGTGACGACGTGATTATCGTGCCGTCGCTCTCCGATGAGGCCGCCAAGGAGAAGTTCCCCGGTGGTTGGAGAGCGCCGAAACCGTACTTGCGCATCACACCGCAGCCGAACAAACCAGCGGCAGCAGGAACGGACACGGCAGCGAAGAGCGCGTCGTAGTCTGTTGTTAGGTAGAAAGTCCCGTCTGGGGATCGAAGAAGTGAGCTTTATCGCCAGCTATTCGCAGCCAGACGGGACTTTCCACGTCCGCACGAAAGTCAGCAGGCGCACGAGCGATCAGCCTGTTGTTCCCAACCGATAAAAAGACAAAAGTCTCGTTGCCCATCAATTCGGTGACATAGACAGTCGCTGGGATCGCGCCATTCTGAGGTTCAGTGAGAACACGGATGTGTTCGGGTCGAATACCGATTGTGATTTGATCCGTGTTTGCCCTTTGAACACGGATTTGAACTGAGTCGTTCACAAAAACACCACCATCAATCTTTCCATCGATAAAGTTCATACTCGGACTGCCGACAAACTCCGCCACAAACCTGTTCGCCGGACGATTGTAAATATTGAGCGGCGTGTCGAACTGCTGTAAACGCCCGCGTTTCATCACGGCAACGCGCGTCGCCAGCGTCATCGCTTCCGCCTGATCGTGCGTGACGTAGATCGTCGTCGTTCCGAGCTGATGTTGCAGACGCTTCAGTTCGCCACGCATCTGCACGCGTAAACGAGCGTCGAGGTTCGACAGCGGTTCGTCCATCAAGTACGCCCGCGGTTCGCGAACGATCGCCCGCGCCAGCGCGACACGCTGCCGCTCGCCGCCGGAGAGTTGACGCGGTTTGCGATCGAGCAGCGGTTCAATCTCCAGCATTCGCGCGACTTCCCTCACGCGCCGTGTCCGCTCCTGCTTGTCGAGTTTTCTCACGCGCAACGGGTAACCGATGTTGTCGGCGATGGTCATGTGCGGATACAGCGCGTAACTCTGGAAGACCATCGCGAGGTCGCGATGCTGCGTCTGCACGTCGTTGATCCGCTCGCCTTCGATGAAAATATCCCCGGTGGACACGGTTTCGAGACCGGCGAGCATGCGCAGCGTCGTAGTCTTGCCGCACCCGGATGGGCCAAGCAGCACGACGAACTCGCCGTCGTCGATCTCCAGGTTGAGATCGTCCACGACAAGCGTGTCGCCGAACGTCTTCGTCACGTTTTTAAATTGAATCGACACTAGCCCTTCACCGCTCCCAGCGACAGCCCGCGCACCAGATACTTTTGCATCGCCATCGCAAACACCAGAATCGGAACGATCGCGACCGCGCCGGCCGCACTCATGACTCCCCATTTGATTTCGTACTGCGTGACGCGACCCGCAATTCCGACCGGCAGCGTCATCGACGCGTCGGTTTGCGTCAGCACCAGTGCGAACAGAAATTCGTTCCACGAAACGATCAAACAAAACACTGCCGTCGCGGCGAGACCGGGTGTCACCAGCGGCAAGACAACGCGAACGAGCGCGCCGAGTCGCGAGTCGCCGTCGACGAGCGCGGCCTCTTCGAGATCGCGCGGTATCTCGTCAAAAAAGCCGCGCATCATCCAGATGACGAACGGGAGATTGAAAGCTGTGTAGACGATGATCAGCGACGCTTTCGTGTCGAGCAGCCGCAGGTCGCGCATCATCAGAAATAACGGCACGGCGGTGACGATTGCGGGAAACATACGGGTCGAGAGGATCCACAGCGATAGCTTGCGATCGAGATCGTAGGGCAGGCGAAACCGCGCCAGCGCGTACGCCGCGAGCGTGCCGAGAACGAGCGCGCACAACGTCGACATCACCGCCACGACGGCACTCGTGATCAAGTATTGGCCAAAAGAACGCGTTACGAATGCGTCGTAGTAGTGTTCGAGCGTGGGCGTGAAGTTGAACCACGGCGGCGGCGCCGCGAAGTGGTCCACCTCAGATTTCAGCGAGATCGTGAACATCCAGTAGACCGGCGCGAGCGCCGCTACTACCGCCAGGAACAGCAGAAACAGAAGAACAAGTCGGAAAGGGGGCAGAGCGAAGCGCCGCCCCCGCTTCAGAATCGCAGGCGGGGGCGCCGCTGCGCTCTGCCCTCTTCCTGACCTGTTCTTTGTTTTAGGTTGTTCCATGTTTCAGGAATCGGATGTAAACAACGCTGATGATGTTCGTCAGCGCCAGCAGCACAAACGACATCGCCGCCGCGTAACCAAAATCGAAAAACCGGAACGCCGCGCGATAGATGTACAGGCTGATCGTTTCCGTCGCGAAGCCCGGTCCGCCTTCCGTCAGAATGAAGATCTGATCGAACACGCGCAGCAGATCCATAGTTCGTAGAAGCAGCACGATCAGGATCGCGGGTTTCAGCAACGGAAACGTCACGTGCCGGAACGTTTGCCAGCGGCTCGATCCGTCGATCAGCGCTGCTTCGTACGGCTCCTGTGGAATCGCCTGCAATCCTGCGAGCAGGACGAGAAACACAAACGGCGTCCACTGCCAAACGTC
>DASTOZ010000505.1:0-2970 GCA_035762365.1 Pyrinomonadaceae bacterium
GAACGCGGTGCCTGCGAGTGCGAAACCCTGCGCGAGCAGCGGTGCTTCGAGAGCGGCGCTGGGTGCGATGTCGGCGTTGCGATTGTCGATCTCGCCGGGGTGATCGGCTTTGTCGCGATAGCCGTGCGCGAAGACGAGCAGCGTTCCGTTCCAGTTTGCCGGCACGCGGATGCGGTAAGGCGCACCGTGAAGCTCGCCCGCGACGTCGAGTGGGCCGACAGACGCGTTCGCCCGTGTGACGGGTGTAGCAGGAACGAGGGTGAGCAGCAACAACAACGCGACAACGGCGACAGCGAAAACGATCCGCGCAGTGGTTCTCATTTTTGAAACTTCCTTTGTTGGTGGATGTCTGAGGCGAGGCAGACTATCACGCCAACCTTGAGGCGGCAAGGTTTTGCTGACGACGCGAATTCGGCGGCGGCTACTTGTTTACGATGGCCCTTACGCGGCCGGCTTTGAGGAGTGTGACGACTCCGTTTTTCCGATACCAGACGCCGTCGCGCGTGCGCCAGACTTCGTCGGCCTCGATCTTGCCGCCGCTGGTCAGCACGATGACGGGTTTGGCGCCGCGTCTCGTGCCGATGCCTGGTCCACTAGTCGAGACGGGATCGACGCTGGTGGTCGTGTGAGAAGTTGCGACGCGCGCCGGTGATGCTTTTGGCGAAGGCGACGGCGAAGGTGAAGGCGAGACGGATGGAGAAGGCGACGGTGACGGAGCGGAAGGTTCCGGAGTTGCTTCAACAAATACGACTGGAATGTTCGTCGCTGCCTGTGCTTGTTTATTCTTGCTCTTGAATCCGAGGTAAACGGCAACGATGCCGAACGCGAGCACGACCGCCACAATGATCGACACAAACTTGACCTTGTTACCGGGGGGCCTGGTAACACCGTCGATCTCTGAATCGGCAACGACGACGAGAGGTGTTTGATCGAAGTCGCAGCGTTGATCGGATTCAGGGTAGATGAAGAGGCATTGGGGGCAGCGTTTCATAACGGGTTTGGCAGTTCATGAGGAACACCGATTAGAACTTGAATGGTTTCTTCAGGAGCTTGCCAGTCTTCTTGAGAATCGATTCGACCTTGGAGTCGTCTTTCTTCGGCTCAGGTTTTGCGCCGGCAGCAGGTTTGGTTGAGTTTTTGGGAGGCGCCGCGGCGGACTTGGTTGTAACAGGAGCAGGCGACGAGTGGGTTTCGCGCGGTTCTTCTTTGGGTGGCTCTTCGGGAGCAGGTGTTGGAGCGGGCGGAACGACCGCTGGCATTTCCGAGGCGGCCGTCGCGTTGACGATCGGAGGCGTAAAGTCAGGTGTTGTCGTGCTGCGCGGCGTGGAAACGAAATAGACCGATGCGACGGCCAGCATCAGTATCAAAGTCGCAAACGCCGGGACCATGCGGCTGCGTCGCGAGCCCTTTTCGGGCACCGGCCCGGACACTGTTGCCAAGGCGTGAACGGCATGATGATTTGGAAGAGTTCTGGAGTCAAAGACGAGCAGGACGCCGTCCATGTCACACAGACTCTGGTCGTCCTCGTAGATGAACTCACACTGCGGGCACCTCTTCATTTTTGCGACGCTCCTGGATGCGGGCTGGATCGATGGGGCCTGCGGATCGTGAAAGCCGTGAGTGGCTCCGCAGGGCTAAAAGATACACCGTAACGGCGTGGAAAAACAATGTTTTCCTTTAAATCGCTCGGTTTTGGTGGAAATTTGCGATCTGAGGACCTGCCAGCACCAGCGCCAGACCCATTAAAAACCAAAACATCATGGTCGCTTCGGCGTCGCCGTAGTTGTAATTGACCAGCGAACTGGCGAGAAATCCGGTCAAGGCGCCCAGGATCCCGAGCAGCAGACCATGGGAGTTCGTGTCGCTCGAATCGCGGGCGGTTTTTTCGGCCTGCGCGATGTAGAACCAGAAGGACAGAACCAGCCAGAGCCACAAAACGAGCATCGGCAGGCCGCGATCGAACGCCAACTGAAGCGGCGTCGAATGCAGGTGGATCATGTCCCGTCCGGGAAAGCCCCACTCGTTCCAGTGGAGCTTCATTGCGTCCATTCCGTGTCCGAAGATGGGATGAATCAGGATGCGCGAGAGGCCGACGCGCGCGACCTGCGCCCGCAGTGAAGAGCTCGCGTCGCCCAGGCGCAACGCGTCTCGCGCCCGCGTTTGCGACACGACAACAGCCCCAAACGCGAGCACAAAGAACAGCGCGAACGTAAACGCCACTCTGTACGCGCCGCGCAGTGATCGCCACGCGATGAGTGCCGCGCCAATGGCAAAAGCGACGAGGACCGTGCGCATGGACGTTAATACGATGCCCATCGTCAGCAACGCCACTGCCACTATCGCGACCCGGAAATACTTGTTCAATCCGTGGTTTCGCAGGTGGGCCAGCGCGAGACCCAGCGCCAGTTGCGCGATCATTTGCAGCATTTCGGCGAACGTGCCGTAGTGGCGCGTAAAACCGGAGGCCCGGAACCAATGACTGCGCGTCTCGCCTATCACGCCCGAAGGCGATGCTTCCAGTTGTTGCGCCTCCGTAATCACCAAACCAGGGCGCTCGACGTTCTCGCCCTGCGTAATGATGCTCACGGGAATCGAGTCCGGTGGAATATTCTTCAGCAGCTCATCGATCTCGGCGGTTGAATAAACCCGCACGCGTGCGATTCGCCAGATCACATCGCCCGGCTGCACGCCGACCTTGCGAAACGGGCTCGCCGGCGTCAACGACTGCACCACAACTCCACGCCCGCGCGCGAGATCGAACGCGCTGTACAGCGCTCCAACCGATCCGCTGAGAATCAACAACGCTACCAACCCGAGCGCCGACCGCTTCGTCACGATCGCGCGTGTGAGATAGAACAGAAACACACACCACGAAGCTTGTAGTTTCAGCAAACTAATCCGCGGCTCTTCCGAAAGCACAGACGAAGCAACGGTCCAAAGCAGGGAAAGCAGAATGATCAGGTCAAACTT
>DASTOZ010000506.1:0-7771 GCA_035762365.1 Pyrinomonadaceae bacterium
TCCAAAGGGCGCTTCGCTCGAACAGGACATCACCAACGAACGTCGCCTCATGAAACCACAGGTGCGACGTCCCGGCTCTGATCACTGGGAAGACATCTCATGGGATCAGGCGGTCGACGAGATTGCCCGCTGGATCAAGAAAACGCGCGACGCCACGTTCATCGAGAAAGACCAGGGCGGGTATACGGTCAATCGTTTGGAAACAATCGGTTGGATCGGCGGCTGCACTGATACCAATGAACTGAATTTTCTCGCCGTCAAAACCATGCGCAGCATGGGGGTCTGCTATTTAGAAACGCAGGCCCGGGTTTGACACGGTCCGACGGTCTCCAGTTTGGGGCCCACCTTCGGACGCGGCGCGATGACCAACGGCTGGATCGACATCAAGAATACCGACATGATGTTGATCATGGGTGGCAATCCGGCTGAGAACCACCCGTGTGGCTTCAAGTGGCCGGTTGAAGCGAAGCTGCACCGAAACGCGAAAATGATCGTCGTCGATCCGCGCTTCACTCGCACAGCCACCCAGGCCGATCTCTTCTTACAAATCCGCGCCGGGACTGACATCGCTTTTCTCGGCGGACTGATCAACTACGCGATTCAAAACAATCGCATCGCCAAAGACTACCTCGTCAACTGGACCAACGCTGCTTTCGTCGTCAAAGAGGGATTCAAGCTGCCCGAAGACGGTTTGTTTTCCGGGTTTGATGGGAAGACTTACGACAAGGAGTCGTGGAATTACGAAGCAGGCGGTAACGTTGGACCACCAACGCAAGCAACTACCGCGGGCTCCGGGGCCGCGACGCAACCATCAGCTACGGCTGGCCGGACGTCAAGTGAAGTCACCGGTGAACAAAGGAAAGCCGGTCAACAACCGGCAACGAATTTCGAGAGCAAGTCCAAACAGGTTAGCTCGCAGCCTTCGACGTCGCCCAAGGGTGGAGAGGCTACGGGCGGTGGACATCAGGCAGCCGGTCCAGTCGGTGCTTCCGCGCAAGGTGGTACCAAGCCCCCGCCGATGCTCCCGCCAAACGTTGCTTACGATCTGTCGCTCCAACATCCGCGTTCTGTCTTTCAGTTGTTGAAGCAACAGTATTCGCGCTACACGCCGGAGATGGTCGAGCGCATCACCGGCATTCCGAAAGATCAGTTTTTGAAAGCCGCCGACTTGTTCACGTCGATTCGCAAAGACGGCGACATGAAGAAAGCGGCGACGATCATCTACGCCGTGGGTTGGACGCAACACACTTCCGGCACGCAGATCATACGCACCGCGGCGATGCTGCAACTGCTCCTGGGGAATGTCGGACGCGCAGGCGGCGGTGTGAATGCATTGCGCGGACATTCAAACATTCAGGGCGCGACCGACATGGGCGGCGTCTTCGACATCTTCCCTGGCTATCTCAAGATCCCGCAGCCATCAGATACGGACCTGGCGACGTTCTTGAAACGCACGACGCCGACTCCCTCGAAGCCAAACGAATGGGACTCGTATAACTACTGGTCCAACACGCCGAAGTTCATGGTGTCGTTCCTGAAGGCCCTTTACGGCGATTCAGCGACGAAGGAGAACGACTTTAACTACCACTATCTGCCGAAGATCGATCGGAAGTTCTCATGGACCGAGATGTGGGACGAGATGTACGCGGGGAAGGTCAAAGGTCTCTTTGCCTTTGGCATGAACGGCGTGGCCATCGGCCCTAACTCACGGAAGAACATCGAAGCGTTGAAGAAGGCGGACTTCCTCGTCGTTTGCGATCTTTATCCGGAAGAGACTGCCGAGTTCTGGAGATCTCCGGGCATAACGCCGGAGCAAATGAAGAGCATCAACACGACGGTCTATAGTTTGCCGGGCGCGGGTTTCGCCGAAAAGGACGGCACGTTCGTCAACTCGGCGCGCTGGCTGCAATGGAAATACGTCGCGTTGCCGCCACCCGGCCAGGCGAAAGTCGATCAGGAAATCGTCGCGCGCATTTTCCTGAGAGTGCGTGAGCTTTATCAAAAGGAGGGCGGCAAGTTTCCGGATCCCATCCTGAATCTCACGTGGCCCTATACCACTCCGCTGACTCCTTCGCTCTCGGAGCTCGCCAAAGAGATCAACGGCAGGGCGCTGGCCGATCTGACGGATCCGCTTCAGCCGGGTGTAACCATCAAAGCCGGACAGCAGGTTCCGGGATTTGCCTGGTTGCGAGACGACGGTACGACCGCCTGCGGAAATTGGCTCTACTCCGGATCATGGACCGAAGCGGGCGCAATGTCACAACGACGCAACACCGACGATCCCTCCGGACTCGGAGTTTATCCGAACTGGGCCTGGTCATGGCCGGCCAATCGCCGCGTTATGTACAACCGTGCTTCGTGCGATCTGTCTGGTAAACCATGGGACCCGGAACGGCGACAGGTTTGGTGGAACGAAGCGCAACAAAGATGGGTCGGTAACGATGTTCCCGATTTCAAAGTGGATTCGAAACCCTCGGACCACATGGGCCCATTCATCATGAATCCCGAGGGCGTGGGCCGCATCTTTGCGCCACTCGCGGCTTTTGCCGATGGACCATTTCCGGAACACTACGAACCGGTCGAAAGCCCGATCGCCAATCCGTTACACCCGCAACAGTCGAATAATCCGGTGGCGAAGAAATTCACCTCCGATATGGACAAGCTCGGCACGCCGGACCAGGGCTTCAACGTCATCTGCACAACGTATCGATTGACCGAGCACTACCACTATTGGACCAAGAACAATCCGATGAACGTGGAGCTGGTACCCGAGCCTTTCGTCGAAGTGCCGGCTCAACTCGCCGACGAGATGGGCATTAGCGGCGGTGAAAAGGTGAGAGTCAGCAGCGCGCGCGGGCAGTACGTCGCCAAGGCGATGGTCACAAGGCGAATCAAGCCGATGATGATCGACGGCAAGAAGACCTATCAGATCGGCATCCCGATTCATTGGGGTTATCGCGGCATCGCGGAGGAGAGAGGCGAAACCGCGCTGACGCCGGCGAATCAGCTTTCACCAGCCGCGATCGATCCGAACGCGTTTACGCCGGAGTTCAAAGGGTTCCTCGTGAAGATCGAAAAGGCATAAGACGATGGCAAACCCACGAACATTTCAGATTCAGGAAATCTCGGCCCATCCCGGTCCCGTGCCCGGGCGGGGCGTTCGACGTGAGGACGCAGTCTGCAAGTACATTGACGTGTCGACGTGCATCGGCTGCAAAGCCTGCGAAGTCGCTTGTGTCGAATGGAACGATCATCCATTTCGCGAGACGACGTTCAACGACACGTACCAGACGATGCCCACGACTGAGTGGAACTACTACAACCTGATCAAATTCGCGGAGGACGAACGCGACGGCAATCTGATGTGGCTGATGCGGAAGGACCAGTGCATGCACTGCGAAGATCCCGGGTGTCTGCGCGCGTGTCCGGCCGACGGAGCGATCATCAAGTACGAGAACGGCATCGTCGATTTTCAACAAGAGAATTGCATCGGCTGCGGCTACTGCATCTCAGGTTGTCCCTTCGACATTCCCAAGTTTCATCCCAAGACGAAGAAAGTTTACAAGTGCACGCTTTGTTCGGATCGCGTCGGACAGGGTCTTGAACCTGCTTGCGTCAAGGCCTGCCCGACCGGTTGTTTGAAGTTTGGCGCCAAGGCCGACATGGTCCAGATCGCCGGTTTGCGCGCAAAGCAACTACGCGAAGTCTCGGGTTTTGCGGACGCGGGTGTTTACGATCCGCAGTCCATCAACGGCACGCACGTGATCTACGTGCTGCACGACATCAAACGGCCCGAACGATACGGCTTGCCTGCGAACCCGATCATTCCTCCCAGCTACACCTATTGGAAATGGTTGGCGAAGCCCATCGGTTTATGGATGGGACTGCTGGGCATCGTAGCCGTGTTCTTCCATCGAGTCGCTAATGGACCAAAGCTGCCTCAGCCCGCGCCACCGGCGGTGGCGACTGGTCCACGCGAAGAGATCGAGGCCGGCCGAAAGGAGACGCCATGAGCGTGACAGCCAAAAGGTTCGACGAAAAAGCTCGTGGCGAATTCACTCGCTTCGGCACGACGCGCGTTGGTCCCGGCGAATTATTACGCCATCCGGTTTACACGCGTGTGTTGCATTGGTCGGTGGCGATCTTTTTCGTTCTCTCGCTGTTGACCGGTTTTGCGATCTACTCGCCATGGCTGTTCCGTTGGATCGCGCCACTCTTCGGCGGCGGACCGCGAACGCGGACGCTTCACCCCTGGTTTGGCTTGCTGTTTACGGTGGCCTTCTTTTTCCAATTCCTCAATTGGTTTGTGCCGATGGCATGGACCGAGGCGGATCGACGTTGGACGAAACGGATTGGCAATTACGTCACGAATAAACAAGCGGTGGAACCCGACGACGTTGGGTTTTTCAATGGCGGTCAGAAGATTTATTTCTGGGCCATCGTCGTGAGCGCGATCTTGTTCCTGATTACAGGCTTGCTGCTCTGGTTTGACCATGTCGTGCCGCGCTGGTCGGTGGCGGTGAGTTATGTGGTCCATGATATCGCCGCGCTGGTAATGCTGGGCGGGTTCATCATTCACGTTTACGAAGGCACGGCGCATCAACCGGGCACGTTTCGTTCGATGATCGACGGCACAGTCACCGGGCGTTGGGCCTGGACGCACCATCCCGCGTGGTACCGCGCGGTAACTGGCCGCGACCCCCGCGAGGACTACGAGCGCGCGAAGCGACGACAAGAAGAGCAACAGGAAGAGCGCCAGCAAGAACGATAGCCACAAGAAGGCACAAGAGCACCGTTAGTCCGATTGCTTTTGTGTCTTCTTGTGCCTTTTGTGGCAGAAAGGATCTAATCATGCGTACGTATCTACTGCTTACATTGACTCTGGTTGTTGTTTTGGGAAGTGCGCTTCCCGTTTTTGCGCAGAGCGCCAACTCGAACGATCCTCTCGTCCAGGTGCTGCAAGCCAAGGGTATTCTCACCGAGGCCGAAGCACGCGCGATTACCGTTAATGCGACACCTGCGGAACAAAGAGATCGGCTCGCGTTGATCTTGCGCGACAAGGGCGTAATCTCGTCGGCCGAGTTTGCGGCCCTTCACGCCGCGCCGGCAGCTCCAACATCGCCTCCCGTCACGATCACCAAGGCCGACTACAAACCAGAGCCGCCGCCCGCAGCGTCAGCCGAACCACAGGCGACGCCCGTTCCCGTTGTCGCCGCCATCGCGCCGGTCCGTCTGATCGGAGTAGATGTGCCGAAACGAGAAGGACTGATCCCGGACATCAAACTCGGCACGGGCGCGCGTCTGAAGTTCTACGGCCTCTTCAAGACGAGCGTCGTTCACGATTCATCGTCGCCGCAGGGAAATGATTTTCCGTTGCCGCTGTTGGCGCAGGACACTGGCCCGAACAACTCACCCGAGTTTCACCTGCGGGCCCGCGGACTGCGACTCGGAGCAAATTTCGAGTGGCTGGAGATCGCGCCAAAGACCACGCTTACGGGAAAGATCGAGTTTGATTTCGAAGGCGACTTTCCACGCGTAAACAATCGCAACATCACTTCGATTCGCTCGAGTCAGCCGTCATTGCGTCTGGCGTGGGTCCGGATTGATCGCCGCTTCAGCGATGACAATAGCGCCTTCGTTCTGTTTGGACAGGACTGGTCGCCGTTCGTCTCGTCGACTTTGCCGAACATGATCGAGAACACAAACTTCGGCGGCGTTGGTTATGGCGCTGCCTACACGCGGATTCCGCAGGCCAGGTTCGGTTGGAACCACAAGTTCGGCGGTTCGCGTGATTTTCAGTTTCAGCCGGAGTTCGCAATCGTGTTGCCCGCTTTCGGAAATCTGCCGGGTGATGTTTCCAATCAGTTAGCTTTCGGTGAACGACAGGGAGTCGATTCGGAGAAGCCCGCGATTCAAGGTCGGGCTGTATTTCAATGGCAACTCGATAAGGCGCCGAGCGTTGCTCCGGCACAGTTGATCGTCAGCTTCGAGCACATGCAGCGCACGGCGATCGTTACCGCGGCAAATGTGCCGCTTGCATTCAGGCCGGCATTTCCGAATGGTGTTGAAGTTAGCAGCGACAGCGATGGGTACTCGGCGGAGTTTCAGTTGCCGACTCGTTTCCTGACCGCCGTGGGGAAGTATTATGGCGGTTCCGACCTGCGTTTCTTTCTGGCGGGACAATTACTCTCGAACTTTAACGACACTGCCGGATTAACCAACATTGCAACTGCGCCCTCGATCGATGCGTCGTCGACAGTCGCTTTCGGCTTAGACAACGGTATTCCCGTCGTAGCGCCGCAGCGGCCAGTGCGCGCGCAGGGTGGGTTTGTTCAACTCGGCTTTCCGTTGTCGCGACTATTCGATGCCGATCCAAAAGGACGCAACGCCGGTTGGACTGCTTTCCTGTATTACGGTTTCGATCAGGCGAAAGCGCGCGATGCCCGGCGGTTCGGTCTGCGTGGTGGACGTAGTGACTTGTTCTCCGGCAACATTCAATACAAATGGAACCAGTGGGTTACTTTTGCTTACGAGGAGGGTTACTACCGAACGCGCGCGGATGCTCGCACGGGAGCATTGCCGCTGTTTCGCGGCATTCCAAGCTACACGACGCACAACATTCGCTCCGAGTTTGCGGCCATTTTTACGTTTTGAAGTGAGCCAGATCATGAAATACGAAGAAGTTGCTGTTCAAGAGTCGGAGGTTCCGCAGGCTCCGATTCGTATTTTTCAACATTTGGTGAAGACTTACGCGAGCGAGATAAACAAGCTCAATTCGGTGTGGCACGAGTTCGCGGAAGACGATCTTGCTTTCAAGCCACATCCGCGTTCGACCACGGTCCGAGAGATCATCGAGCACGAGCTACTATCCGAACGACGGTTCTTTGCCGAGTTTCTCGGCTTGCCGGAAGTGCCCGCGAACGAAGTCCTGCCGCAGGATCGCACTCCGCAGGCGTTTGCCGCGCGGATGGTTGAGCTCTCGCGCGAGCGTCTGCACTTTCTGGCGAAGCAGACCGAGGACTGGTGGCTGACCGTTGTTCCGTTCTTCGACGTCGAACGCGAACGAATATGGGTCTTCTGGCGGCGCGTTTTGCACACGGCGCATCATCGAGCACAGCTCGGCGTTTATTTGCGCATGCTGGATAAGAAGGTGCCGTCAGTTTATGGTCCAACTGCCGACGTGCGTTGGGAAGGAGCGGACCCGACGAGTACAATCGCCGCGGCGGGCAGGAAATAACTTTCATGCAGTCTCGACCTACAATCGTTGCCGTCAGTGGCTTCTCGTCCAACGTGGGGAAGACGACTCTTGTTTGCGAGTTGTTACGCCAGTTGCCGGGCTGGGAAGCGATCAAGTTGACGCGCGGTCATTACCGCTCGTGCGGTCGCGATCCGGCGGCGTGCTGTGTCAGCGACCTGCTGCGTGACGAGCCGGTCGTGCGTTCAGGTTACGCGGAAAATTATCAGAGCGAAAAAGATACCGGAAAGTTTTGGGATGCCGGGGCGTCCAACGTTCATTGGGTGATCGTGAAAGACGATCAGGTCGAGCAGGGAATCGCTGAAGCACTCGAGCGCGTGAAGACCGAGGGAGTGATTGTGGAAGGCAACAGCTTTCTCGATTACGTTAAGGCAGACGTAACGATCATGTGCTCGCGCGCTGAAGGTGGGAAGATAAAAGCGTCCGCGCGGACGGCGCTTGGCAAGTGTGATTATCTCTATCTTTCGTCGATGAACGGCAGCGCTCACGATGCGCGCAAGCAGTTCGAACAGTTTT
>DASTOZ010000507.1:0-5481 GCA_035762365.1 Pyrinomonadaceae bacterium
GAACAGTTCAATGGCGCCACGGGAACGGGCACGGGCTTCAAGTTTGGTCCTTACGACGCGGGTGCGTTGCTTGAAAAAATACGCGAAGCCCTTTACTTTTATGGCCGGCCTGACGACTGGCAAAAGATTCAGCGCAATGGAATGTTGGTAGACAATTCCTGGGAGGCTGCGGCAAAAAAATACGCCGAGTTGTACCGGGAAGTGGCCCAACTGTGAATCTGAGCTTTGTACTTTGTACTTTGTACTTTGTAAGCAACCGCGCGGTATGCACTAAAGAACGCCATGGGCCAGCGAACAAAGTACCAAGCACAAAGCACTAAGCTCAAAACAATATGTCAAAAGTTATCGCAGTGATCGGCGCCCAGTGGGGCGACGAAGGTAAAGGCAAGATCGTCGATCTGCTCGCGGAGCGGTTCGAGATCGTCGTGCGTTATCAGGGCGGGCACAACGCGGGTCATTCCGTGCAAGTGGGCGATCAATCGTTCGTGCTGCACCTGCTGCCGTCTGGCATCGTGCATCGCGGCAAGACGTGCGTGCTCGGCAACGGCATGGTCATCGACCCGAAGGCTTTCTTCGTCGAAGCCGATCGCCTGACGCAACAAGGCATTGAAGTCTCGCCCGAGCGTGTGAAGATCAGTTCACGCGCCCATCTGATTCTTCCGTACCATCGCGCGCTGGACCACACGAGCGAAGAACGACTCGGGAACGAGAAAGTCGGCACCACGCTCCGCGGCATTGGTCCAGCTTACGAAGACAAAGCCGGACGTCGCGGCATTCGCACCGCCGACGCGCTCGTGCCTGACGTCCTGCGGTCTCGCATCGAACGAAACCTCGAAGACGCGAACCGCATCATCGAAGCGTACGGCGGCGAGCGTCTGGATGCAGACGAGATTTTCCGCGAGATGTCGGTGCTGACCGAGCGGCTTGCCCCCTTCATCGCCGACACGACGCACTTTCTGAACATCGCCGCCACGGAGGGACGTTCGATTCTTCTCGAAGGCGCACAGGCGACGCTGCTGGACGTCGATCACGGTACGTATCCGTTTGTCACCTCGTCGACGACGGTTGCCGGGGGCGCGATCATCGGCACCGGCCTGGCGCCGCACCGTCTGAATGGCGTGCTGGGAATCGTCCGCACGTACACGACTCGTGTCGGTGAAGGTCCATTCCCGACGGAGATGCTCGAAGGCGAAGCTGAACTCGGGCAGATGATTCGCGAACGTGGTCGCGAGTACGGTGCGTCGACGGGTCGCCCGCGACGCTGTGGCTGGTTCGACGCGTTTGCCACGCGTTATGCGGCTGAGATCAATGGCTTCTCGTCCGTCGCGTTGACGAAGCTCGACGTGCTCGACACGCTTGACGAGATCAAAGTCTGCACTGGATACAAGTTGAATGGGCGTGTGTGTGAGTCGCTGCCCGCGGTGTCGCAGGATTTGCGGCGGGTCGAGCCGATCTTCGCCACGTTGCCGGGTTGGCAGAGTTCAACTTTAGGCACTACCGAGCTGAGTTCCCTTCCCACCAACGCGCGTCGTTATGTCGATTTCCTGTCCGAACAGATCGGTGTGCAAATCGGGCTCATCTCTACCGGACCCGAACGTTCGCAAACGATCATCGTGCACGATTCGGCGCTAGGCCGCTGGCTCCGCGATAACGAATAAAGATGTAAGCAGCAACGACCCAGTCGAAGGTGAGACAGGCCAAGGCGTAGGTCCATGGGCCAACACCGCGTCCTGGGCCGATGTAGTGCATACCGAAATCCCAAACCGGATGCAGCGCCCATCCGAGTGCGAGCCACTTCGCCGGTCCACGCCAGCCATACAAACCGATCACGCCGAAAGCGATGCATTGCAACAACTCAATCAACAACCAGATGCGCGAAACCGGCGCGACCACGGCAAATCCGAAATACGCACCCGCCGCAGCGAACAACACCGTCGCGAGTAAAGTTCGGCCGGCGATCTCGCTCACGAACCTCGACAACAGGAACGCAATCAACGACAGCACCGCGCCGCCAATCGCGCCCTCCAACAACACCGTCCGCATGATCTCGGCATCTGTCATTCCGAATCAACTTACCACGATTTATCGGTACGTTTGAATACTTCGTGAGGGTTCGGTAGAATGCCCTGCGAACTTTCCTCGCAATTGAAAAGAGCACGCCATTGCGTGCTCTCCGCATGTAGATGGGCCGATAGCTCAGTTGGTAGAGCAACTGGCTTTTAACCAGTGGGTCGCAGGTTCGAGTCCTGCTCGGCTCAAATCCAATCCTCAAAAACTTCGTTGCACATCTAACGTTGCTTCGGCGGCTTGGAGAATTCCCACCATTTGTTGGACCCTTCGGCGCGACGCTCGAGCAGCGTGAGTGGGGGTCGACCGTACTTTTGATAGTACGGTGAGAAATCCTCATCAACACGGGCGATCAGTTTACGATCGAGTTCCCTGGTTCGCACCTTCGGCGGATTACCCTCAGAATGGACTTCGAGCTTCACGGTTCCACAGTCCGCGGATACTGCCGTGGGTGAGTACGCGTAGACTCCTCGAAAGGTCGTGCCATGCGCCGTCACTCGGGCGATCTTGAGCGGATGAATGGGCTCCACCTCCCGATCGCTGCA
Organism: Pyrinomonadaceae bacterium; assembly: GCA_035762365.1. Taxonomy (GTDB): domain Bacteria; phylum Acidobacteriota; class Blastocatellia; order Pyrinomonadales; family Pyrinomonadaceae; genus PSRF01. The sequence continues at coordinate 2,613 of DASTOZ010000507.1, forward strand.
GAACAAGCGCAACTTGTAAAACTCAGTTCCAGACTCGCGATCACGCGGCGCGACGTAGATGAAGAGAACAGGTTTGTTTGCGCTGAGGTACTGACCCCGGTTCTTCAACTCTTCAACGTCATAGCCTGCCGTTGCTAAACGGTTGCGTACAGTAGGTGTCATCAGGCGTACGCTGAACTCGCCAACATCAAGAGAGTAACGCGACACATCGAAGTCACCGCCGGTCTTTATTGCCTCCAGCGGAAATGATTCCGACGGATCTACGGGCAGGAATCTCGCTATGGGAACCGACGTCTGTTTCATCTTCTTCTTCGCTTCATCTATCAACGGAAAAGTCTGCTCGATGCGCAGTATTCCATAGACGCCCGGGCCGGAAACGTCCCTGTGCAGGAACGTCATAATCCCGGCTGCGTCTCCAAGTGAATTAAAAACTGGTCCACCAGCATCAGCTCGATTGAGGTTGATATCAGAAACGATCGAACGCTTGTCCACCTTGTTAGCGGTTCCGGTGGTAAAAACTCTTCGCTCATTCAAAGGACTGCCAATCGTCACCAGCCTTTCGCTTTCGACAATGGAAGGTTGATCGCGTTCGTAACTCGCGAGCGGCGCGACGCCAGCGTCGGGAATCGCTGCGAGGTTAACCCAGAGAACCGCCACGTCGGTCAACGGGTCGACGGCCAGCAACTTAGCCGGTATCTTGCGCTTTCGATCAAATTGCACGGCCAGATACTCTGAAGGGCCAATCACGTGCTGACTGGTAAGCACGAGGCCGTTTTCCGAGATAATGAAACCACTGCCGCTCCCGAACTCACTCCAAACAGTCAAGACTGATGATTGAAGCTGCTGAAACTCCGCGGCCGTTACTCGGTCTCCGTTCTTGCGAACAACTGACGCATCCGATCCCAGCGGATCAGTTTCCAGCATTGCCAGCAGGATCTCGTTCGGAACACCTCTCTTGGGTAGCGCAGCGAGTGCTGATGGTGACGTGTCGAAGGCTGTCGGCGATTTCTTGATCTTCGACATTATGGCGTCCGTCGACAGCCCGGCTTGCACCATCTTCACGACGTCGTCATTCGTTAACCTCCGAGACGCCTCCTGAGCATTCGTTCGTAGCAGAGGGATCGATAAGAGAAGGCAAATGGCAAACCCCGCACACGTTTTCATTTTCACCCCTTTTTGGAAAGACACGGAGAGAGGCAACTTACCAGTACAAGCCGCGTGCCGCGTTAAGAACGCGTAAGTGCTGGACTCGAGTGTTTCCGAGGGTGAGCGCTGGCGAGCAGTTGTAACAAAATGCAAACCTGAATCTTCTTACGGCTTCGGACAGAGGCCGCAGATTGCGAGGATTCTGGCGGATCGCGTAGCGAGTTTATTGGTCTTATCGGATCTTGGTAATCACGACCTTGATCGTTTCCTGTGGCTTTTCCAACGTGACGCGCGCCTTCTGCGATCGTTCCATCGGTTCGTATTGATTACCGAGCGGCACGTACGGCCGATTGCTGCGGGCTTCGACAACCACCCTCTGGCCCACGTAACCGTTAATCGTGAACCGACCCTGTTCGTCTGTCTGAGCGCCGAACCCGACGCCCGGTTCGCCCGTCGGGTCGCTCAACGTAAGATGCGCCTTCGCCACCGGTGAGCCATCGGCCCACACGACCTGAACGACCGCGACGCTTGGCGGCCGGCGTAACGGCGCCCGAAAGTCGAGGCCCGTCAGTTTTTCACCCGGGCCGACGGTAATCACTTCCGCGCTTTCCCGATCCGCGACGCCCGGATAAAAGACGCCAGGATATGCGAATGCAGAATCGCTGGGATCTCGAAACTTACTTTGGTTGGCGCCGATCAAGTAACGGCCCGCGGGAATGTTCGAAATGCTAAAGCGACCCTCGCTGTCGGTGCGCCCGCTGGGGAAACCGTAATCTCTCGGATCAGATTCGGGCTTGAGCGTGATCAGCAAACGGTTGACCGGCTGTCCTTCCACGTCGAGCACTCTGCCCATCACCCTGCCATTATCGTTGATGAAAAAAACGTCCCCCGCACAACCTCGATCGGCAACAGATATCTCGCGCTCGTGTGCATCGGTAAACAACGTCTCCGGAAGTTGCACCGCGACTTTGTACTTGCCGGGTGGCAGACCGCTGACGCGATACTTGCCTTCAGCGTCAGGACGAATTTCCTTGCGCACGTTAGCGCCTTCGATCTTTATCAAAGCGTTTGAGGCGATCGCTGCGAGTTCGGTTTTGGTCTCTCGACCTGGCAGGAGGCGTCCGTAAATCGTTGCGCCGGGCGCGGCCGAAGAAAGGTTACCGAGAAAGGCGAGGTCCTCATTTGCCTGAGCGAACGGTGTCGTGCGCGAGCAGATTGTCGTTACGAGATCGTTGTGATAACGGTAAGCGTAGACGAGATAGCGGCCACCGATTTTGAAGTCGTAGCCACAGTCGCCCCCGCCACTTCCCGTTAATATTTCGACTTCGGTTGTATCGACTCCGCGAAACGATTGCTCGACTGAAAACTTAAAGATTCGAGCGTAACCCACGTCGTCGGGATCGTTCACTTTGGCTCGTTCCTTCTGGCGCGTGGCGGTGACGGTCCCGGAGAACACTGCCGAGGCCGAACCAAAACCGTCGCACGGTGTTTCTTTACCCGCGCACGAACACGCGTTTGCGACGGGACTCACGACATCAAACCACGCCAGCACAGCGGCGGCAAAAATCAGGTAACGCATAGCGCTTACTCCCGGAATTTTTATTACTTAGAACGAGCAGAATGCACGCACTTGCATGGTGGTCAGTTTCGTTGACACAAACACGGCTGCGCCAACAGCTCGTTCATAGTTACTGGGTCTTCACGGTCAACAGCACGATCTCCG
>DASTOZ010000508.1:0-7185 GCA_035762365.1 Pyrinomonadaceae bacterium
CAAGGAAAACTAACCGCAGATTGACACGGATGGAAATCGGTGGCTCTTTCTTGTACTATCCCTACACCCCTAAATTCATAATCAAGGAGTGAGGCTCGTGGCTGATAAACCATTTCTCACTGACATTCAAACTTTGCGTGAGCGCGCGCGGAAACACATCGAGAATGGCGCCGTCACTGAGGGCTATACCGCCGATCGTGAAACTGTCGTCAAACTTTTGAACGAAGCGCTGGCGACGGAAATCGTTTGCGTGCTTCGCTACAAGCGTCATTATTTCATGGCATCAGGGATTAATGCGGAAAGTGTGGCGTCGGAGTTTCTGCAACACGCAAACGACGAGCAAGGGCATGCCGATCAGATCGCGCAACGAATAGTTCAGCTCAAAGGCGAACCCAATTTCAATCCCGAAGGACTGTTGATGCGTAGTCACGCGGAGTACGTCGAAGGCGAGACGCTCACCGACATGATCAAGGAAGATCTCGTCGCCGAACGAATCGCCATCGACAGCTATCGCGAGATGATCAACTACCTCGGCCTCGACGATCCGACTTCGCGACGCATGATGGAAGGAATACTTGCCGTCGAGGAAGAACACGCCGACGACTTGCAAAACTTTTTGGACAAGATGGGCTAGTCTGTGTTCCGATCTCTTATCCAGATAGGAACGCAGATTGTCTGACAGTGAGTCAAACCGAACTAATCCCGGCCGGCCTACGATGTGCCGTAGTTGCGGGGCAATCGTAGGCGCGGGTCAATCGCAATGCGCTGTCTGCGGCGCGCCTTCCAACAACCAGCAGGGCGGTAACCTGCCGCCGGGCCAGCAACAGCCAGTCCGTCCTCAAGATCGTGAAGCTATGCGCTTCGCGCGCGCGATTCTTGCTCGTCCCTATAAATTCACGGTCATCCTGCTCGTCGCCAACCTGTTTGTGTTTCTGCTGATGTGGGAGTCGAGCGGGATGAGCTCGGACGCGCTGTGGCAGGGCTTTCCCGAGCCGGTGCTGATGACTTACGGCGCGAAGATGAATTACCTCATCGCTCAGTACCGTCAATGGTGGCGTTTTGTGACGCCGATGTTCATTCACATCAATCTTCCGCATCTGCTCATCAACATGTTCAGCTTGTGGATGATTGGACCATACGTGGAGAAGCTGTATGGGTCGGCGAAGTTTGTCGTGTTCTGGGTCGTTAGCGGGATCTTGAGCGTGGTTGCGAGTTACTTGACCGTGCGTCCGGATCTGGCGTCCGGCGCCTGGGGACGGTTTCTGTTCAAGAGCCTGGACGTTCCCTCGGCAGGTGCTTCGGGCGCACTGTTTGGTTTGGTCGGCGTGCTTTTTGTGTTCGGGATCAAGTTTCGACGCGAGCTGCCCGAAGGATTCAAACGAGCGTTCGGCGTGGGGATGGTCCCGATCATCCTCATCAACCTCGTTATCGGTTTTCTCGGTCGCGGATTTATTGACAACGCCGCACATCTCGGTGGTTTGGTGACCGGCGCGGCGCTGGCGTTGGCGGCGGAGTATCGCCGACCGGGTGATCGCACGGGTGTGTCGGTTGTGTGGCGCGTGTTGCAGGCGGCGGCGCTGGTGATCGTGGTGGCGGCGTCGTACAAAGTCGTCCGCAATTTCAAGCGGCCGGTCCCGCAGTCACCGCAGCAGATCGCGCAGGCGCGACAACAGGCGTTTCTGAATTTTGTGAATGGGATGAACCTGCTGCAGGAGCAGTCGTCGCGAGTTAGTCATAACAACGACGTCAGCCAGGTCGACGCGGTTACTCAAAACGTAATGCACAGGCCGGCGCCGGATGCTCGTGCAGCCGAGCTGCGGGATCGGCTACTGGCGATTCTGTCGAAAATGGTGCACGTGGTGAATGAGGGAAAACGGGTGGACGAGGGTTTGACGGACGAGTTCAATAAATGGCATGAAGATTACATGGAATGGTTAAAGGAGCGCACTGATGGAGATTAAGAAAGTAGGAGTGTTGGGCTGCGGCCTGATGGGCGCGGGTATTGCGCAGGTGGCTGCGACCGCCGGGTTTGAGACGGTGGTAAAAGAAGTCTCGGATGAGTTTATTGCGAAGGGTTTTGGCGGTATTGAGAAGTCGTTGGCAAAGTTTGCCGAGAAAGGGACGATCACTTCCGAACAGCAGACAGAGATTCGCGGGCGTTTGTCGGGCACGACTTCGTTCGACGCGCTGGCCGATTGCGACATCATTATCGAAGCGATTATTGAGAATTTGGACGAGAAGCGCAGCACTTACAAGCAACTCGACGAAATCTGCAAGCCGGAGACGATCTTCGCGTCGAATACGTCGTCGTTGTCGATTACGGAGATGATGACGGCGACTTCGGCTGAACGCCAGCGGCGGTTTATTGGGATGCACTTTTTCAATCCCGTGCCGTTGATGAAGTTGGTGGAGGTGGTGCGGACGATCCTTACGGACGAAGAGGTGTACGAGCAGGCGGTGGCGTTTGGGAAGAAGCTCGGGAAAGTGCCGGTGCGGGCTGGTGACAAGACCGGGTTCATCGTGAATCGACTGCTGGTGCCGTACATGCTCGATTCGATTCGGGCGTTGGAGGAGGGTGTAGGGTCGATAGTAGATATCGATAATGCGATGAAGCTTGGGTGTGGGTATCCGATGGGGCCGTTTACGCTCGGCGATTTTGTGGGTTTGGATACGACTTATTATATTGCCGAGATCATGTTCAACGAGTTTCGGGAGAAGCGGTTTGCGCCGCCGCCATTGTTGAAGCGGATGGTGTTGGCGGGTTTGTACGGGCGCAAGTCAGGGCGCGGATTTTACGACTACACAAAAGACCCGAAGAACCCAACGCCAATGAGTTTGGTCTAGCCAACAATAGCCACTTTCGGCACAAAATAGCCACTTTCGGCACTATGCCTTGTTGTGAGGTCATTGCTACAATCCGAGTCCAAAGGAGACTCATGAGCGAAGACCTCACAAAGAAAACACCAGATCCTGACGGCGACCTATTTACTCTAATCCTCACTATCATTAGAAGGCTGGACAAGCAAGAAACGATTCTCACGCAGATTGTGGATCGCTTAGCCAAGCACGAAACGATTCTTACCCAAATCCTCGATCGCTTAGACACACTGGAATCTCGCGTTGCTGCACTGGAATCTCGCGTTGGTGCACTGGAATCTCGCGTTGATGCAGTGGAGACGCGGCTTGCGGTCGTAGAGAAGCGCCTTGATACCATCGAAGAGCGATTGGAAAGTTTTGAACAAACGATCAAACTCTCTGTTCACTACGTTGATCGCGGGCAATCGGTCCTTAATGATTCAATTCTCAAGATTCATGTCGGTTTACTCGACATGGACGAACGGTTACGAAGCCTTGAGCCGCAGCGTAAGCCAACAAATTCACAAACTTGATGCGCCTCCGAGCATCTCCTATACTGCGAAACGCAGTAACTATTAAGCTCGCGAGGTCGAATCGATTGCAGCCTACCGTTCACGAAGGCCGTCTTAATGCGGAAGGTTTTCGCTTCGCAATCGTCGCGAGCAGGTGGAATGAGTTCATCTCCGGCCGCCTGGTCGAAGGCGCGCTCGATGGTCTGGAGCGTTTAGGTGCAAAAGAAGGTCGAATCGAAGTTTATCGGGTGCCGGGCGCATTCGAGATACCTTTGCTCGCCCTTCGAATCGCACAGTCGCGCAAGTTTGATGCGATAATCTGTCTGGGTACTATTATTCGAGGTCAGACTCCCCACTTCGATTACATCGCCAACGAGGTCGCGCGAGGCATCTCGCACGCCGGACTGGAAAGCGGACTGCCAGTAGTCTTCGGCATCGTTACTGCCGATACGGTTGACCAGGCCATCGACCGGGCCGGAGTGAAACTCGGGAACAAGGGGTTCGAGGCTGCCATGACCGCGGTCGAGTTGGCTAACCTTTACAGGGAAACATTCGAAGCGTGATGAGCGCTTTTCGTGCTCATCAAAACTGAAGTTTTTGGTAATACTTTATGGGTTCGCGACGTAAGGCACGAGAATGTGCCTTGCAAATGCTCTTTGCGGCTGACGTTGCCGAAATGCCTGCGACCGATGTGGTCCGCAGCTATTGGTCGGAGCTTGGAGAAGCCGATCTCGACGAGACGGCTCGCGAGTTTGCGACTCGGCTCGCAGCCGGAACACTTCAAAACCTCGAATTGCTCGACGACCGCATACGGTCGCGCGCCGAACACTGGCGCATCTCGCGTATGGCCGTCGTCGACCGCAATATCCTTCGTCTGGCGGTCTACGAGTTTCTCTACGAGCCGACGCCACGCACGGTGGCCATCAACGAAGCGCTCGAGATCGCTCGCCGCTTCTCAACCTACGAGGCCACTCAATTCATCAACGGGATTCTCGACGCAATCAAACGCGACCTGGACGAACAACATCCACAACGAAACGTCCAGCCCGAAGCAGAAGACAGCGAAACGGAAGCTGATGAATGACGAGTTCGAACGACGCCTTACGCAGATCTCCGCCACCATCGATCAACTGCGGGCGAGCGCCGGTAAAGACAGGCGCGAGTCGCTCGACCTGTTGTTCCGCAGTGTTCACAGCTTAAAAGCCGCAGCGCACGCGAATGGGTTGGAAGATCTGGCCGCACGTGCCCACGAGTACGAGAACTTGCTTCACGCGATCCGCACGGGCAGGGCCTCTCTCGACGAATTGCCGGTTTTTGATCATTCTCCACTCACGCAGATCGAAAACGTCATCCCTGCCGAGATCCACGCTTCCCTAAAAGACGAAGAACGATACCGACTGGCTGAATGCCTCAACGAGAACTCGAGCATCTATCTCGTAGAGACCGGCTTCGACGTCTCCGACTTTGATCGGCAGTTTCAGCAGTTGAAACAGGATCTCAACAAAACCGGTGAGGTGATCGCAACGGCGCCGATGACGGAGCATGGCAAAATCAATTTTCGGATTCTTTACGCGACCAGCTCTGATCTTTATCGAATCGTCGACCAGGCCGTGCGCGGTGGCAGGGCAGTCGCCAAAGCGACAAGTAAAGAGGTCGACTTTTCAATACGAATCGCTGCTTCACTCGATAAGCCGGTGTGCGACGCACTCGCGGATCCGTTGATGCATCTGGTGAGAAATGCAGTCGATCACGGAATCGAATCGAAAGGACGCGTCACGATCGGCGCTACATCCGCCAACAACCAGACACGAATTTCAGTCGCTGATGATGGTCGGGGCATCGATCCATCAATCCTTGAAAAAATGTTTGAGCCGGGTTTCTCAACCGCGCCGGAAATCACAACGATCTCCGGACGCGGTGTTGGTCTCGACGTCGTGAAAAACGCAATCGAGCAACTCGGCGGCAGTATCAGCGTCTTGAGCGAACCGGGCAAAGGCTCGACCTTCGAAATGACCCTGCCTAAGTAGCCCAATCCATTTTCGGATGCATCGTGTGCCACTTCGTCGCCCGCTCAAACGCCAGCGCGACGCGCAGCGGCGACACCTCGTCATACACCCCACCCGTGAACATGATCGCCGCCGGCAGATCGTTCACGAAACCACACGGCACGCACACAGCCGGATGACCCGTCAGGTTCGTCACTAACAGACTCGCGCTTCCCGGCGCCGGACTCACAAACACTTCCCACTGCGACATCAGCTTCTCCATCTCGTGCATCAGCAGCGTGCGCGCGCGTTGAGCTCGCAGGTATTCGACTGCCGGAATGAAACGCGACGTGCGGAACGTGTTCGGCCAGTCGCCCGGCCCCTGCCCCGACAACTGGTTGACGCGCCCATCGCGAGTGATGTCGTCAAACGCGGCCGCCGCTTCGGCCGACAGGATGTACCGCAGCGGCGCGGCGGAAAACTTCGGCAATTCGATCGGCACGAGTTTCGCGCCCGCTTTTTCCAACGCCTCCAACGCCGCCTTGTAAACTGCCCGCCGCTGTTCCGCGGTTCGCTGTTGCTGTGGATTCGGGGTGGGGCCGCCACCGCCCGGGCCACCCGGACCACCAGTCCCTTCAAACTCAGCCTTCAAATACCCGATGCGCATCGTGCTGATGTTCGCGTCCGGGTTCCAGTTGAACGGCGCGTCGCCGACAGTGATGTCTTTCCCATCTGGTCCGTAGATCGCCGTCAAGACCGCCGCGCAATCCTCGACGCCGCGGCACATCGGACCGATCTTGTCCATGGTCCAACTCAAACCCATCGCACCATAGCGGCTCACGCGTCCATACGTCGGACGCAACCCGACTACACCGCAACGCGACGATGGCGACACGATCGACCCAAGAGTCTCCGTGCCAATCGAAAAGCCGACGAGTCCGGCCGCGGTCGCCGAACCCGGCCCGGCAGACGATCCACTCGATCCCTGTTGCGCTTCGTCCGGTTGCCATGGATTTCGCGTGACGCCCGCAAACCATCGTGCGCCCTGCGCCAGCGCGCCCATCGACAACTTCGCGACGAGCACCGCGCCCGCCTCGGTCAATCGCTCGACGACAGTCGAATCGTAATCGACGATCTGATCGCGATACGGTTCGGCGCCCCACGTTGTCTTGATTCCCTTGGTCGCGAAGAGATCCTTCGCACCCCACGGAATGCCGTGCAGTGGTCCGCGATACTTGCCGCGTTTGATCTCCGCGTCTGCGGCCGCTGCTTGTTTGAGCGCGAGGTCTTCAGTCAGCGTCACAACGCACAGCAGCTTTGGACCGTAGCGCTTCAAACGCCCCAGGTACATCTTCGTCAACTCGGTCGACGATACTTTCCGCGTGCGAATGAGCTCCGCCAACTGCGGCACGGTCGCAAAAGCCAGGTCTTCGACATTCTTGAACGCCGGCAACTCAACTTTACCGAAACGAAACTTCGTGCGCGGCCCGTAAAGCTCCTTCCGCGCGCGCGTGGGATGAAACGCGATCGCCGGTTCGGTGTCGAGCGGAATATCGATCTTGCGCACTGTCTCGTACGCATCGAGGTTGCGATTGGCGCCGCCGAGCGCCATCGCTTCCTGCGCATCCGTGAGCTCGATGCCGATGAGCTTTTCCGCCTCATGCATCATCTCTTTTGTGATGCGTGGCGCCGGTGTCGGCGAAGGCGAAGCCGCGGGAGATGGCGATGGTGTGGGCGTCTGACCCGAAATGCTTTTCGATGCAGAAGCAACTCCAAGCGCCGAAAGCAGCTTGATGAAAGATCGTCTTCCAACACGAATTTTGTTCATCATG